>CALCMJ010000109.1 GCA_937967615.1 uncultured Saprospiraceae bacterium | reverse complement strand
CCCAATTGCGTTCTACTATTTTGTAAAACTCTGTGAATTGCCCATTTGCAGGTCTAAAAACTAAGGAAATTAAAAAGTGACCGCGGGAGGGTTCGAACCCCCAACCATCGGAGCCGAAATCCGATATTCTATCCAGTTGAACTACGCGGCCAAATATGCGAGTTCTCATCTAGCAATATCCACAAAAGTAATAAATCTCTTTAATCTATTATTGCTTGATGAAATTGAAAGCCACATTCTTATTCTTATACAATTTCACCTGATATGCATCAGGCATACAGCTTACTATTATCAACTATTTTAGTCTTATTTATAATTAAATCCATTTAAGTCCACTAATTTTAATCATAATTCCGTTCAAGACTAAATTGAAAAAAAATTTATATGAAAAACCTATTTCTACTCATGTCTCTAATTCTTTGTGGATTGATTTCATGTTCTGAAGAGGAACCTGATATTTCCGGGAATTACAAACTTACAGCTCTAATGACTTCTTGTGATAATCCAGATCAAAACCTGGATTTACTAGAGGGAGACAACCAAGTATTAGGTACAAATGTTAATTTTTCAGGCACCATGTTATTTACTGTTGGAGGGGCATTTAAAGTGAATTATGTATTAGCTGCACCATTCTCATCTCAAGAAACTTTTATAGAGGGTACATATAGTATTTCAGATAAAAATTTCCGCGTCTGTGGAAATAATGGTTGCACTGATAATTCTGTTCCGTCTGGCTTAAATCAAGTTACAATGCAGTTTCAAGAAGGAGAATGTTTACTCACCATCACAGGCGAGCGAGAGTAGTAATGACTATTCAGGGTTTGATGCATTTATAAAGTATTCTAGCCTCTACAAAGGGTTCAATTATCTGCAATAGATCACGCATAAGCAAGCTGCCTGCGTACCCTTGTAGGCAGGCATGGAGGGGTTTAGTCATTCTCGCAGAGAAGGAGCGACTAAACAGGGAGTCCGCAATAATGCGACCCTAAGTAGCCCAAAGGCGAGAAGGGATATCCCAATACAAAAAAAAGAAGCCCGGAAGGCTCCGGGCTTACAATAAACCAATCTCATAAAAGAGAGTATAATAAAAAGACGAAATCCGTATTTAAGTCTAATCTACATTGTCGTGTAGAAAAGAGTTCCTCGATTCAATAATAGGCTTGTTCGCGTCATTGCCTATTGATAAATTCGATTCTGTTGTATGTCCTGAACCTTTCACGTCTTCCAGCTGCACATTTCTTCTTAAGTACGCAGGTTCAGATTCCATTTGTGATAATGAAGCAGGAGAATCCATAGAGTTTGAATGTAAGTTTCTATAGTATTCTCTTCTAGCGTTTTCTGTTTCTCTTGTTTCAGGGTCCTCTGCAATTGTATTCTTAGGAATTGAAACTTCTTCAACAGGCGGACTCACTGATGGTCTCCTAGTGATGTCTCGAATTGTCTGTTCCACCTCTGGTGTATCAAATTCAATAGTCCGGTTTACATTTTCTTTTTCTGAATCTTCCATCAAATCAACTACTTCTAATTCCTGTCCGTCCATACCGATCTTAATTACTTTGTTCCCTTCAGCTTCTTTTGCTTTTTGTCTTCCTTCTTCAAATCCTGTTGCAATTAAAGTAACACTCAATTCATCATCATACGTTTCATCTACGCAATGCCCCCATATAAGATCAGTTCCATAACCTGCTTCCTCTTGTACATACTCAGTAATCTCAGAAATTTCAGCCATGGTTACTTCTTTCTTACCAGAGGTGATATTTAAAAGTATATGTTGTGCTCCTCTAATGTCGTTGTCTTCCAGCAATGGTGAATTAAGTGCTGTATGAATTGCCTGTCTTGCTCTGTCTGGACCTGACTTAACAGCACTTCCCATGATTGCTACCCCACTGGCTCTCATAACTGTATTCACATCCTCAAAATCTACATTTACCATACCCGGCACTGTAATTATTTCTGCAATTCCTTTAGCGGCAGTTGTAAGAATATTATCAGCTTTTGCGAAAGCCTCACCAATACCCAGATCTCCATAAATTTCGCTGAGTCTATCATTTGAAATCACTAGGATTGCATCTACATTTCTCTTCAAATTTTCTAAACCTTCTATTGCTTGGCGCTTTCTACGGATACCTTCAAACTTAAAAGGGATAGTAACGATCGCAACAGTGAGTATTTCCATTTCTCTTGCAGCCTGAGCAATTATAGGTGCAGCTCCTGTTCCTGTTCCACCACCCATTCCTGCAGTAATAAACAACATCTTGGTATCTTCAAGATATTTACGCACCTCATCAATGGACTCTATACAAGATTGCTTTCCTACCTCTGGCTTAGATCCTGCTCCGTTTCCGGCAGTTAGATTTGTTCCCAGTTGAATTTTATAAGGAATATCATTGTGTTCCAAAGCTTGATTGTCTGTATTACATATTGCAAAATCAACACCTACAATTCCTTCTGCATACATGTGACCTACAGCATTACCTCCGCCACCACCTACTCCGATGACCTTTATAATGTGGGATTCTTTTTTTGGCATATCAAATAACATAGTGTTCTTATTGTGGTTTAAAAATCTGAATCTTCAGTGTTTTCAAAAAATGCTTTGGTATATCTGAATATTTTATTCATCCATTCCTTTTCTTTTCCTTTGATTGTTTCGTTGGATGGTGTTACTACATCCATGGTTTCTTGATCAGAAGATTCCATATTATCTATTGCTGTAATTAGCAAGCCTATGCCTGTGGCAAAAATGGGGCTTGCAAGTGCATCTGAATATCCATGTGCGAGATGATCTACTGGTTTTCCAATTCGGCATTCAAAGCCTGTATGCTTCTCTGCTAAAAGGTTAATATGTTTTAGTAATGATCCTCCCCCTGTCAATACTATTCCTGCTATCAGTTTTCTTTCGTAACCAGACCTTCTTATCTCCCACAAGACATAATCAAATATCTCTTCTAGTCTAGCCTGAATAATTTTTGCCAAGTTTTTCTCTGAAATTTCTTTTGGCTCTCTTCCTCTGAATCCTGGAATAGTAATAATTCTATTATCAATTATTTCAGACGCAAGGGCAGAGCCAAACTTTGTTTTTAATTTTTCTGCCTGGTCGTTCATCACTGTACATCCTTCACGAATATCTTTTGTAATTACATTTCCTCCAAATGGTATCACAGCTGTATGGCGAATTATACCTTCTTTAAATATTGTTATATCTGTTGTTCCTCCACCGATATCTACCATTGCCACACCTGCTTCTTTTTCTTCAGGTCCAAGCACTGCGGCTGAAGAGGCGATAGGTTCAAGGGTCATATCTTTCACTGTCAAGCCTACTTTTTCAACACACTTAATAATATTTCTTGATGCAGAAATTTGACCAGTTATTATGTGAAAATTTGCTTCTAATCGGATTCCGGACATACCTACTGGGTCTGTAATATCCGTCTCATTATCTACTGTAAATTCCTGCGGAAGAATATGTAAGATCTTATCTCCTGGTGGAAGAACCACCTTATACATATCTCTAATTAGGCGTTCAATGTCTGCTTCAGAAATTTCAGATGTTGCGTCATTTCTAGTCAACATTCCGTGGTGATGTAAACTTTTAATGTGCTGTCCTGCAACACCAACATGAACTGTTTTGAATTTTTTACCACAATTTTGTTCAGCAATTTTAATGGCCTCATCAATTGCTGTAACTGTCTTATCAATATTTGAAACTACCCCTCTTGAGACTCCTTGGGAATCAACTCTTCCTACTCCCACAATTTCAACTTTGCCAAATTCGTTGCGATGACCCGCGATGGCACAAACTTTTGTAGTCCCTATATCAAGGGCTACTGCGAGGTCTCCGTAGCTGGTATATTCTGTTGAGTAATTCATAATATAAATAGTTTTTAGGTTCTTCCTACTACTTGGTTTTTATATCTCAGATCAAGAACAGCAAATTTGTCAATACCTACTTTCTTAGTCCCTTGTTTGTAATATGTTTTTAAGTTATAGAGTTTATCATCAAGGTTCTCCGTGTTACCTATTATAATCTTCTTCTTACCCATTTTAGGAATAAGTAAAATTTCTTTATTCTCTTCTATATGGATTTGCTCAATTAATGGAGCAAGAAAATCATCTTTACGAATCTTATTTACCAGTAAAAAAATATCGTTTAAGTTATTCTTCTTCATTTTACCGTATGCCTTCGTGTATCCATCTACATACCCAGTCACCACAGGCACTCTTACACTTTCGTTTACTATGTGTGGCACTCTCATTCCTTCTTCATCCAGATAATAATTATTGGCATTCATGTCAGATATACGAACGATAGGTTTCCTCTGCACAACATCTACGATGAGCTCATTTTTTTGCTGCAGATACACTTCAGCTTTTAGTACTCGTTTATCATTGAGAATAGCTTCCTCAATAGCCATCAAATTCAAATCCTTTACTGCAGCGTTCATGATATCAAAACCGATAGTATTGTCTAAAATATTCTTGACATCTTTTTTTGTAATCAGATATTTTTTATCCGCTAAAGCATCAACAGTAATAGTACAATTTCCCAGTTTTGAATTTGACTTTGAGCTGATTGCAAATCCAAGCATTACGACCACTGCGATCATAAGCACAGTAGAGAGTAATTGTGCAATCAGCTTTTTAGGTATAATGTTATTCCTTGCCATATTCCTTTTCTAAGAGTTCTTTAATTTTTGGCACACAGGTATCTATATCCCCTGCCCCAATTGTCAAAATCACATTATCTTTTTTATCAATGAGATTCTGAATTAAATTTTCTTTACTGCTTTTACGTTTATTTGGATTAACTATTTTATCAAAAATTATATCTGTACTTATTCCGGGTATTGGCAATTCTCTTGCTGGATATATATCCAACAGAATTATATTATCCAGTTTAGACAACTCCTCTGCAAATCCATCCTGAAAATCTCTTGTCCTACTATACAAATGCGGTTGAAAAATGCCAGTTATTTTTCTGTCTCCTGCCAGTTTTCTCATTGCATTTACTGCCGCTTGAATCTCCGTTGGGTGATGCGCATAATCATCAACATAAACTACATCCTCCTTTTCATACACTTTTTCAAAACGCCTCTTGATTCCTTTAAAGCTTGTCATTGCATTTATAAATTGCTCATCAGTCACTCCAAACTGTTCTCCTACTAGCAGTGCTGCAATAGCATTTTCCTTATTATGATTACCTGTGAAAAAACCAGAAGTATTTTTAGAAAACACTTTAGTTTGTTCTGCGATACCCACCATTTCAGGTCCATATGCTAAGACGTAAATTGACTTTTCATTCAACTTGTCTAAGCATTCTGCACCAAGACTTTCCACTACTTTTGCATTGAGAATAATTGTCCCATTCTTTTTGGTCTTTAGCAGAAATTCTCTAAACCCATCTAACATGATGCTATGGTCGCCATAAATATCTAGGTGATCAGCATCTACTGAGATTAGTATTGAAATTTCTGGTTCAAGTGTCAAAAAAGATCTATCATACTCATCTGCTTCTACAACAACAATATCACTGTCACCTTCTACGTAATTTGAATCATAATTTTTCATTATACCGCCAACAAAGGCAGTAGGATTCTTACCCGAATTTTTCAATACATGTGTTACTAAAGAACTGGTGCTCGTCTTCCCGTGTGTTCCTGCTACTGCAATACATCTTGTTTCTTGACTAATAAGTCCTAAAACTTCAGATCTCTTCATAACTACAAATTCACCATTTTGAAAATGTTTAAACAGCGCTGGGTCTTTTGGTATTGCAGGTGTATAAATCACCAAATCAATATCTCTAGAAACGTTATTGATGCTTTCATCATACTGAATTTTCATGCCTTCCTCTTCCAACTTTTTGGTAAGGACTGTGCTTACTTTATCGTAACCACAAATATTTTTTCCTAGTTTATTAAAATATCTTGCTAGTGCACTCATTCCTATCCCTCCAATGCCTATGAAGTAGATGTTCTCAATTTTAGATATTTCAATCTTCTTTTTCATTTCTTAGACCAGATCAACTATTAAATCTGCTATTTTGCTAGCTGCGTTTGGCAATCCTATCTCTCCAATATTCCTTTTCATATTCTTCAAGGTTTTTTCATTTTCCAATACTTCAATTAGCACCTTTTCCCAATTCTTTAATTCATCATCCTTTAATAAAATCGCTGCTCCTTTCTTCACTAATGCCATTGCATTTTTTGTCTGATGATCTTCTGACACATTGGGGGAAGGAACTAAAACTGCTGCCTTCTTTAACATGGCTAATTCTGCGATAGTCAAAGCTCCTGCTCTACAAATGAGAACATCAGCTACGGCATATGCAAAATCCATGCGGTCGATAAAAGGATAAATGTGAACGTTTGACAAGTTTGCAGAACGACAAGTTTTATACTCATCGTAATACAACTTTCCCACCTGCCAAATGAACTGTATATCACTTCTTTCATCCAGGAAAACAAAACTGTTCCTAATCGCTTCATTAAGCGATCTCGCTCCTAAACTTCCTCCAATGATCAGTGTAGTCCTCTTATTAGAGTTAATTTTATAATACTTATATGCTTCAGGTAAATCTTGTTCATCCATTACAAGATCCATTCTTACTGGATTACCTGTGAGCACTATTTTTTCTTTCGGAAAATATCTTTCCATGTTGTCATAAGCCACACAAATACTCTTAGCTTTTTTTGCTAATAATTTATTTGTTACTCCTGGATATGAATTTTGTTCCTGTATCAAAGTCGCAATGCCCATTCTCTGTGCTTGCTTTAATACTGGACCACTTGCATATCCTCCTACACCTACAACAACATCTGGTCTAAATCTTTCAATGATCGTTTTGGCTTTCCTCAAACTTTTCCAAAGTTTATAAGGAAATCCGAAATTCCTCCACATTCTTTTTCTGTGGAAGCCCACTACATCTAAGCCCTCTATATTGTATCCCGCTTTGGGTACTTTTTCCATTTCAAGTTTTCCATTTGCACCTACAAATAGTAGTTCTGCATCTGGGTGTTTTCTTTTGATAGCATTTGCAATTGCTATCGCTGGAAACACATGTCCTCCTGTTCCTCCGCCACTAATTATTATCCGCATTCATCAATTCCATTTTCTCTAATTCTATTCTTTGCAGTTTTGCATCCTCAACATATCTACTCACTGAAAGAATAATTCCGAATGAGATACAAGTAAATAATACGGACGTTCCTCCCATACTCACAACTGGCAATGTCAATCCGGTCACAGGTACTAAATGCACGGACACTGCTATATTTGCAAATGCATGAATTACGATATTTAAACATAAGCCTACCGCTAATATTGCTCCAAACGTTTTTGGACATTCTGTGATAATACTCATACATCTAAACATCAACCAGAGATAAATTCCAAGTATACTGAGACCACCCAGTAAGCCATATTCTTCACAGATGATCGCATAAATAAAATCTGCGTATGGTGATGGTAAATAATTTCTTTGCATACTATTCCCTGGACCTGCACCAATCCACTCTCCACTTGCAATTGCTATTTTTGATTGTTGAATTTGATAACCTCCATCTGTGTTATACATAAATTCATTATATCTAGCTACCCACGTATCTAATCTCACATAGTCTGGAAAGAGTGTTCCTAAAACAATTAATATTCCCAATAAACCAATTCCCATCAACACGAGTAGAAAAACATATTTCAAAGAGATCCTCCCAATAAACATCATCAACACACAGGTTACAAATAATAGTCCTGCGCCTGAAAAATCTGCTGGCGCAATTAATCCACAAACAACAACCACCGGGATAATGATAGGCACAAAGGCACTATTAAAATCTTTTATGAACTCTTGCTTGCTTGCTATAGATCTTGCGACATATATTATAAGAGCCAACTTTGCAAAATCTGATACTTGGAACGTTTTATCTATCCACGGAATCGTTATCCACCGTCTTGCATCATTCACCTCTGTTCCAAATCCTATAGTAAAAATCAACAATGGTACTGCCAGCAACATAAGTAAGGGTGCAAGTTTGGAATAGTGCATATAGTCCAATCTATAGCAAGTATATACTAATACTGCGCCCAAAACAATAAACAAAAACTGCTGGATTAAATAATATTCTGTATTCCCATCACGCATCTTATAAGCCATACTTCCCGTTGCAGAATACACTGCTAGTATGGAAAAGATTCCAAGGAATAAGACAATAAACCAAATTGCTTTGTCTCCTTTAAGTTGTTGATATGTCGATTCTAATGTTGCCAAAAAATCTCTCTATATAAGTTCAAAAACTGCTTTTTCAAATTGATCTCCCCGGTCTATGTAATTTTTGAATAAATCAAAACTTGCACATGCTGGAGAAAGTAAAACCAAATCACCACCCTCTGCTAATTCACTTGCTCTCTTTACAATTTGCGTGGTATCAGTAAATTCTTCAATAATCTTTATTTTCCCTTCAAAGCTTTCTTTTAGCTTTGTATTGTCTACGCCTAAACATAAAAGCGCTTTAATTTTATCTATTTCTTCAAACAACTCTTTGTAATCATTTCCCTTATCCGTCCCTCCTGCAATCCATATGATTGGCTTTTCTATTCCTCCTAATGCATATTTCACTGCGTCTACATTTGTTGCCTTACTATCATTCACATATTCAACCTCATCTACAAATGCTACTGTTTCTAATCTATGTTTCACTGCCTTAAAACTTAATAAGGCCTCCTGAATCTCTTCCTTTTCCAATCCTACTAATTCAGCAATCTTAACAGCACATCTCACGTTAAAAACATTGTGCTTACCTTTCAAGTTTGACTGCAAATCCTCCCATTGACCACCAAAAGGAATTTCTATTCTTTGACCCTTGATGACCTGCTTTCTTTTCTCTATCAATTCATCATCAGAATTATAGATAGCACTATCATCTAGCTTTTGGTTTTCAAAAATGTGCATCTTCGCGTCCGCATATTTCTCAAGACTGTAATCATATCTATCCAAATGATCTGGTGTTATATTTAACAGAAGCGCAATGTCAGCTTTAAACTGATGTATATCATCAAGCTGAAAACTACTGAGCTCCAAAACAACCACCTCGTCAAGATTTTCTTCCAAAACGTATTTACAAAAACTTGTCCCTACATTTCCAGCTAATCCCACTTTCATTCCACCTTCTTTCAAAATGTGATGCACTAGCATCGTAGTCGTCGTTTTTCCATTGCTTCCAGTTATTGCTATGATTTTGGCTTTATAAAACCATGAACCATATTCAATTTCAGAAACTAGGTACTTCCCTTGCTCTCTTAATTTTTTAACAATAGGCGCTTTCTCTGGAACACCAGGACTCTTAATAATTACATCATGCTTTTCTAATATGTCAAAACTATGTCCCCCTTCTTCAAAGGGGATATTATTCTTTATAAGTTCGTTTTTGTAGTCATCTGGAATCTTTCCAAAATCAGAAACAAAAACTTCCTTTCCTTTTTTCTTTCCTAACAAGGCTGCACCTACTCCACTTTCTTGCGCTCCTAATATTGCTATACTCTTATGCGAAATCATCTTACCTTCAATGTCAATATTGTGAGCAATGCTAAAACTATCGCTAGAATCCAAAATCGGGTAACAATTTTAGCTTCATGTATTCCTTTCTTTTGATAGTGATGATGCAGTGGTGACATAAGAAAAATCCTTCTTCCTTCACCATATTTCTTTCGTGTGTATTTAAAGTATCCTACTTGTAATACCACTGATAAATTTTCCAAAACAAATATTCCACAGAGTAATGGCAGAAGTAATTCCTTTCTCAAAAGAATTGCCATAACAGCTATAATCCCACCTATTGCAAGACTTCCTGTGTCACCCATAAATACTTTTGCAGGAAAACTATTGTACCACAAGAAACCAACACAGGCTCCAAGAAAGCAAGCTGAAAACACAACTAACTCTTCAGAATGTGGTATGTAATAAATATTGAGATAATCAGCAATAATTGTATTTGATGAAACATAAGCAAAGACAGCTAAAGTCATTGCAATAATCGCAGATACTCCCGCCAATAATCCATCTACACCATCTGTCAAATTTGCGCCATTCGATATCGCCGTTATTATAAAGACGAGAATGGGAACAAAAACGATATAGACAAGTGAGCTTGCATTATCTCCTAGAAAAAACAAAAGATATTTGTAATCCCAATTATTGTTCTTCATAAATGGAACATTGGTTAATGTCGTTTTTACATAAGCCATATTTTGTTGGCTTATTGCGGCATTAATTCTGGGTACATCAACCTTAAAACTTTCTGTTATTTCAAGATTATTATTCTGTGCATATTCTAAAGGAACGCGCACAACAATATCTGAATGCTTTAACATCACAATTGCAACAATAATCCCTAAACCAATTTGACCGATGACTTTAGTTTTACCCTTAAGTCCAGCCTTATCTTTTTTAAAGACTTTGATATAATCATCCGCTCCTCCTATTAATCCCAACCACAGGGTTGTTACTAACATAAGTATAATATAAATATTGTCTAAACGTGCGAGCAAGAGGCATGGTATGATTATTGAAAGTATAATTATAAGTCCTCCCATAGTAGGAGTTCCTTCTTTTACTTTCTGACCATCCAAGCCAAGGTCACGCACCGTTTCTCCAATTTGCAGCCTTTTCAAAGAACTTATGATCTTGTCTCCTATCAATACCGAAATTATTAATGACAGTATGATTGCAGCACCAGACCTAAATGATATAAATTGAAACAATCCTGCACCTGGCAGATTGTAATCTTTTTCTAGTAATTCAAATAAATGATATAACATCTATTGCTGTAACTTCATTTTCTAAAAAAAAACAGCGCGGTAGGAAGGTCAAATCTTTATTTGAACAAAAACCTACCGCAACTGTTAAAACCAACCTGAGAATGATAATAGAACCTAATCTTTAAATATTACTGTCTAAAAATGACTGCAATATTTTTTTATCATCGAATGGCGACTTCTCACCATTTATATCTTGATATTTCTCATGACCCTTTCCTGCTACTAATATGATGTCTCCTTCTGAGGCCATCATTGTGGCAGTTTGGATCGCTATTTTCCTATCTGTTATCCGCACTACATTTGTCACACTTTCTTCCAAACCCTCTTCCATCATATCCAAAATTTTCTCTGGATCTTCTGTCCTTGGATTATCTGATGTAAGAATCACAATATCACTTAGTGTCTGTGCAATTCTTGCCATCTTTGGCCTCTTCGTAACATCTCTATCTCCACCGCATCCTACTACTGTTACAACACTCGCTTTCTTTGACTTTACCTGCTTAATTGTTTTTAAAACATTTTCAAGTGCGTCAGGCGTGTGTGCATAATCCACAATGCCAGTCATCTTTCCTTCTTGCCCACGTACTAGATCAAATCTTCCTTCCACATTTCTCAAACCGCTCAATGTTTGAAATACACTTTCTGTATTCTCTAAGATTTTATCTGCTACTGCATACACTGCTAAAAGATTATAAGCATTAAATGTACCCACTAATTGTAAATGCACATTTGTACCATTCATCTCTAATTCCAGTCCTTCAATTGAATTGCTTATAATTTTTGCTTTGTAGTCAGCCATACGCCTAAGACTATATTGCAAAACTTTCGCTTTCGTATTCTGCACCATGACTTCACCGTTAGGATCATCTACATTTACGATTGCATAAGCCGACTTATCAAGAGAATCAAAAAACATTTTCTTTGCTTCTCGGTAATTCGCAAAACTCCCATGGTAATTTATGTGATCGTGCGTCAGGTTTGTAAAGACCCCACAATCAAACTCTAATCCTTCTATCCTTCTCTGATGGATTGCGTGCGAACTTACCTCCATGACTGCATACTCACAATGAGCAACTACCATTTGATTCAAAATCTCATAAAGTCTTATTACATCTGGAGTAGTATGAGAAGAAGGATACGTTTCTTGGGAAACTTTATATTCGATCGTCGAGATCAATCCTGTTTTCTTTCCTTCTTTCTCAAAAAGATCGTATAGCAAAGTCGCTATTGTACTTTTGCCATTTGTTCCAGTAACTCCAATCAATTTTATTTTTGAAGAAGGAAAATTATAGAATGCTTGTGCAATTCTACCCTTTGCCTTTTGCGTATCCATTGTTTGGACTACAAGAACATTTTCGTCTTTAAACTCTGATTCGACTACGACTACTGTGGCACCATTTTTTATCGCCTTGTCTATATAATTGTGACCATCTACTGTCACACCTTTTACTGCTATAAACAAAAAACCTGGTTTCACCTGTCTCGAATCATCAGTAATACCTTTTATTTCTATTCCAGTATCACCATCAATGTTATGAGTTTTGATGTTATCTAATATGTCAATGAGTTTTTTCAATTTGCTTTATGCACTTTTGTTAAAGCAATTATATTTAGTGCAGAAATATTTCTATTTCTTGCCCTTTATTTTTTATTCCTGGTTTGATGGATTGGTTATGAACTATTCCATACCCATTTACCTGTACTTGCAAGCCTAAATTTTCCAGAACATAGATTGCGTCTCTCAATCCCATTCCTCGAACATCTGGCACTTCACTTTTCTTTATCTTCTCATTCTTCATCACTATATCATCCTGCTCTGAATCTATATTGACCCATTTACTTTTAGTTCTCTTCTTAAACCCTAGCTGCAGATAAGCCATTAGTTCCTGAAAGTCTCTTGAGTATCCTGACACATTTTTTGGTTGATACCCCATCCCCGCTATATGATCTAAATCTGCAAATTCCTGTATGTCAATTTCTTTTGCTGCTACTCTTTCTGCTATTCTCTTAAATGCCGGTCCTGCAACAACTCCTCCGTAGTATGCCCCTTTGGGCTTATACACAATAACTATAAGTGAGTATTTAGGCTTATTCGCTGGAAAATATCCTGCGAATGAAGCATTATATTTTTTTGAATCTTTGTCTTTTCCATAACCCACTTTTGTCGTACCCGTTTTACCTGCGATTTCTACTTTTGAAGACCGCACTTGTTTTCCTGTCCCTCTAGTCACTGTTTCTACAAGCATCTGATGCACCTTATCAATTGACGAAGAAGAAGCTATACTTTCTATGATTGTCTTAGGTTTAAACAATTTATATTCTGAACCGCTTCTGAGCACCTCACTTACTAAGTAAGGCTGCATCCTTCTCCCTTTATTTGCTACAGTATTGTAAAAAGCCAATATCTGTAATGGTGTCATCATCATTTCATAACCATGCGACATCCAAGGAATTGTAGTTGCATACCAATTGTGTTTATCCTTGATAGGATCTTTTACAAGCGGCGTCGGTTCCCCTACAATTGAAATTCCAGTTTTATCTGTCACCCCAAACTTCCTGTAATAATTCACAAAATCTTCTCTTCTATCTTTCTTATTAAATGCTCTAGCTGTAAGAGTAGCCATTCCAACATTTGAAGACAAAATAAATGCGTCTTTAAATGTCACTTCGCGTTTCCCGTGTGGTTCAGAGTCATGCATCCATATGTCAAAAAACTTTTTCTTTCCTCCCTGTAAATCCACCTTAGTATGCAGATCAGCATAGTTACTTTCTAAAAGCGCAAGAGCACTTGCGAGTTTTAAAGTAGATCCCGGTTCAGAAGAAGTAGCAATAGCATGATTCCATCTTTCTACATAATCACCTGACTTCAATCTTTCTAGATTTGAAATCGCCCGAATTGCGCCCGTAGAAACCTCCATTAAAATTGCACACCCTTTTTCAGCTGAAAAGTCATTTAAACGTTTTAGAAGCTCTTCATGAACAATATCTTGGAAATGCACATCTAAGGTTGTAACTATATCATCCCCTTTTGCATTATCAATTTCACTTGGTTCATAGACTGGCACCCAGAATCCTGGTGGGATCTTCTTCATAAGCTTTTGCTCAGAATCTCCCCGCAAGAATTTATCAAAATTCTTTTCTAAACCTTTGTTCCCTTTCTTGTCATCATAGACTCCAATTGTTCTAGCAGCCATTTCCTTAAATGGTTTTTGCCTTCTACTTTCTTTCTCTACAATAAATCCACCACCAGATCTTCCCTCTCTAAAAATTGGATATTTTCTAAGAGTTTGCACCTGATCATAACTAAGGTTTTTAGCAATAAAATGATATCTAGAACCTGGCTTATCGTTCAGTCCATCTTTCCTTTTATTTACTAATTCCGATTTCCAAGCACTAGCAGATTTTCCTTTTGGAAAGAAATTTGCAAGTCGTATTGACAAAGAGTCGATGCCGTTAATAAATACATCTTTTCTCGGTACAAGTAAATCCATCCGTATTTCAAAGAACGGTAGTGATGTAGCTAAAAGGTTTCCATTTCTATCAAAAATGTTTCCTCGCTCAGCTTCCACCTGCATCCATTTTACATTCTGTCCTCCCTTCTTCCTCCATTTCTCTCCTTCCACTACACTTATATTCACCACTCTAAAAGCGATCAAAAAAGCATAAAGAACAAAACAGAATAGCACAAAGTATGCCCTTATAAGTAGTTCCTTTTTTCTGTCCATTCGTCCATCTGATTAATCTCCTGCTCCTTTGAGCTTAACTGGAGTTTCATCGTTTATCTTTATTTCCTTGTCGTTTAACTTCTTTGCTAACTGACTCTCTGTACTCGAATGGATAATTTCAGTTTGCACCTCCATATATTTCCATTTCTCTTCTTTCACTTCTTTTTTAAGGACCTCAATCTTCCTTAACTTTTTTTCCACAGTATGCGCATTCGATATATAAACAACACCCAGAAATGCCACAAAGCACAGAAGCGGAACATTATTTAAGTATCTTATTTTCAAAGTCTGTCAAAAATTATTTAAGTCCAATAAATTCCGCAACACGCATCTTTGCACTTCTCGCTCTGTTATTTTCACTTATCTCTTCATCACTAGGAATAATTACTCTTCTATTTATTTCTTTAAGAGGGTTTAACACATTACCGAAATCATCTTTTATCAAATTCCCTTCTACATTTCCCGTCCTAAAAAAATTCTTTACCAAACGGTCTTCAAGTGAATGATAACTTATCACTACTACTCTAGAACCAGGCTTAAGAACAAAGAGTAAATCAGTAAGCATTCTTTTTAAAGCTTCCATTTCTCCATTCACTTCAATTCGCAAAGCCTGAAACACCTTCGCCATGAATTTTGCTGGTTGACTTTTCACAAAGTCACTCAGAAAAGAAACAAAGTCTTCAATGCGCCCAAAGGGCATTTGTTTTCTTCGCGAAGCAACCGCCGCTGCTAATTTCCTTCCTTGCCTTAACTCACCATAATCCCAAAACACTCTAGCCAAATTTTCTTCAGGATATGTATTAAGCACATCTGATGCTTTCATATTTATCCCAGTTGACATCCTCATATCCAAATCACCTTGAAATCTAAATGAGAATCCTCGGTAATCCACATCTATCTGATGGGATGATATTCCTAAATCCGCTAGGACTCCATCTATATATGGTTCGTTATAATATTTCAAAAACCTTCTATGGTATTTAAAGTTTGCCTTTACAAACCTTATTCTTTTATCATCTAATGCATTTTCAAGAGCCTCATCGTCCTGATCAAATGCGTAGAGTTTTGCATTTTCTTTTAGCCTATTCAGAATTTCTTCAGAATGCCCACCACCTCCATAAGTCAAATCCAAATACACACCGCTTTCATTTGTTACCAAAGCGTCCACGCTTTCCTTTAAAAGCACTGGTATATGATAACTATTCATTGTCTGTTATTGCAGAGGAATTTTCCTTACTACCACCCAGATGCTTTTGCATAAGCTGGGCCATTTCTTTTGGCTCATTGTCAACTATATAAGATTTGTACATAGACTTATCCCATATTTCTATTTCATCTAAGACAGAATTCAATACGACTACTTTGTCTAACCCGGCGAACTCTACTAGAGTCCTAGGTATAAGTATTCTGTCTGTAGAATCAGCTGACAACTGTGTCGCTCCTCTATTCCAATACCTTAATATTTGCTTATGTTCTGTGTTGTAGAGATTGAGTCGGTTTATTAACTCGTTCGTCTTTTTATCCCAAACAACTTGCGGATACAAAC
>CALCMJ010000108.1 GCA_937967615.1 uncultured Saprospiraceae bacterium | reverse complement strand
CCATCTACCTCTATATGATCATCTACAATATTAATGATGTCATTATTATGAATGTCCAAAGCATAGGATGTCTCATATGCTGGCCCATCTGTAGAAACACCATCAGCAAAATTCTTGATAGTATTAAAACTCACCACATTTGTATTTCCTCTGATATCTATCGCCCGCTCATCTGGAATCCCAGACGATGGCCAGATAGATCTTCCAATCATCAAATTGTTCGTAATGTATTGATCCGTCTCTAAACCAAATTCTCTTCTATTGACATAGGCATAATCTACTTCCTTAATAATATTATTGCGCGCAGTTACAAACTGTGTGTTCTGCGCATCAATTCCTCTTGCACCATTTTGTATGGTAAAACCATCAATGATGACATGAGCAAGTGTAGAGCTAAATTCACCCAAAATAATTATTCCAGTTGCTGTGTTATTTCCGTCAATAATTGCTTGATGCAAATCCTCGCTTTGAAAACTGATAGGATTATCGCTGGTCCCACTTGTGAGTAAGGTGAATGGAGTATAGTTGCCTGCCTGGACGATAAAGTGATCACCAGGTGCCGCGT
Organism: uncultured Saprospiraceae bacterium; assembly: GCA_937967615.1. Lineage (GTDB taxonomy): Bacteria > Bacteroidota > Bacteroidia > Chitinophagales > Saprospiraceae > CALCMJ01. The sequence continues at coordinate 4,219 of CALCMJ010000108.1, read as the reverse complement.
CATCTGCTGCTGCCTGCAAACCCAAAAATGGATTTGCTAACGTGCCTGAGCCACCACCATTACCGGGAGCAACATATCGCAGATTGCTTCCATTAACAGGAATTGCTTTTGTGGAAACAACAAGATCAGTAGTTGTACTCCCCCCATCAGGATCTGTAAGTACCACTTGGATATCATACGTCGTACCAGGCTCCAAAAATAAAACACTACCAGCATGGAAGTTTCTGTTCGTTGAAGATCCATCAATGATTAATCCAGGATAAGCGCGCATGGTCATGCCTCCTTCTTGGTAAACCGTCTCTGATTGTTCTTTGTAAAAAATGTTCAGAGTACTGTTTAAGTTATCATCTCCCAGAATACTATAGTGAATTCCAATATTATTAAACGTTGGATAAGACTCTATGCTTACAGTAGTTGCATTATCAATTACAGGACAAGGGTCTTCTGTAAAAAAATGTCCGTACTGGGGGAGTGCTTCACCAAATTCTAAAGCACCTCTATCTGCTGCGCCATCATTTACAAAAGGCCCATTGAGATGCACAAGTTCTTCACCACTATCTATTACACTCGCGCCAGCCAAAGGCATAAAACTTCTGTCTGCTGTTGCATATTCTGTTGGATAAGGATCTGGAAGTGCTATATTTTCAAATTCACTAAATGCCACCTCTATCGCGTTTGCTTCTAGTATACCACTCGCGTTCAAAACAGGAACAGTAGCGTACCTAATGTTATTCCATTTAAACCATTCCGTATTCGTCATCCCGCCTCGCGTAGAATAATACGCGCCATAATCCCAGTCATCTTCACTCCCATCCACAAGACCAAACATTTCAAAACAATAACGCGATGCTAAAATCAAGTTATTTCGATAATACGTATTCTGCCATCCAGTTGGTGATTCTGTTGCATTGTTGTCACTGACAATTGTGTTATGCGCAACAATAATCCCAGACGGACCTCTATTCATTTTTAAGCCTGTATTCTCAATGTTGAAAATAATATTACGGAGTACATAGACTGGCCCGCCATACACAGGCGCGATACTGATTCCTGCCCTAGCATTGAAACACCTGTTTTGATAGATCCGTGTGTTTGAGATCGTACCATCTACCTCTATATGATCATCTACAATATTTATGATGTCATTATTATGTATGTCCAATGCATACGAAGTTTCATATTCTGGACCATCTGTAGAGACACCATCCGCAAAATTTATTATTGTGTTATAACTGACAACATTTGTATTCCCGCGTATGTCCACCGCACGTTCATCAGGAATACCACTAGATGGCCAGGGCGTTCTTCCTTTCATGAAATTATTCGTAATATATTGATCCGACTCTAAACCAAATTCTCTTCTATTCACATACGCATAGTCCACATCTTTGATGATGTTATTTCTTACACAAATATGCTGAGTGTTTTGAGCATCTATTCCGCGCAGTCCATTTTCTATTCTGAATCCATCTATAATTACATGCGAGAGAGTATTGTCAAAATCTCCCAAGATAATAATGCCTTCATTAATATTGCCACCATTAATAATCGCTTGGAAAGGATCTGCGCTTAAAAAACTTATAGGGTTCCCACTCGTGCCGCTGGTTAATAAAGTGAAGGGTGAGTAGTTCCCAGCCTGCACAATAAAGTGATCTCCTGCCACTGCATTATCCGCCGCCGTTTGCAAACCCAGATATGGATCAGCTATTGTTCCATTACCACCACCATTTCCAGGAGCGACATATCTTGTGTTAGATAAATTAGGCGTAGGAATAGTATTGGTACTTACAACAATATCTGTTGTACTTCCACCTCCATCCGGATCCGTCAATACTAATTGTATATCATAGGTCGTCGCAGGTTCTAAGTACATGACACTCCCTGCATGAAAATTACGTGTAGTCGCGTTTCCATCAATGATAAGACCGGGATGCGCCCGCATCGTCATAGCAGCTTCTTGGTAAACGGTTTCAGATTGTTCTTTGTACATGATGATGAGTTCGCTATCCAGATTATCATCTCCAGAAATAGAGAGGTGTACGCCTATGTTATTAAAAGTGGGGTAGGCATCCGTAGCAGCAATGCTCACTGAATTTTGACTGATGAGAATATTGAAACTAGAAAAGATGAGAATACAAATTGTAAGCGTGTTTTTAAGGTCCATAGTTTTTCATTTTGAGAAGAGCTCCTAAGGTAGAAACGTTATCAAGGTACAGGCTAATGGTAAACCCCCATATTAATACCGTAGAAGCGTATTTTTTTCCTCTTATATAGATATAGCATCCTTTTATATATTCTGAATACTGTTTGACCCTCTCCATAATTCCTTAGGATATAATTTGGGCATACCTTCTCTATTGCTATTCGCAACAGAGAAGTCGCGCTATTCAGGGGTTCCGTCTTGCCTGCGGCAAGACCTCGCAAGCGAGCCCTTACTATCCCTTCTATGTGAAAAAACAAACAAAACAGGATATTTTTTTTCCTTTGACCAACAGAATTAATGTAAACACCTTGCACCCGCAAGAAGGTGTTTATATAAATTCTATAGCGGGAGAATAGATTTTAAATATGTAATATATCTTTAGTGATTTAGATTAAGATTATCCTTCTATAATCAGACAAATGCATACACATTGCTGGAAGATCGTGAATTAGACCATAAAGAGTTAGACTGGAGCCTCACGTTACAGGCACAATTTCATATTTGCATATTTAGTTGGCTGGAAGGGATAGAAACAGATCTAACTATATCTTATTCATAATCACTTTAATTTATACTTTACTTATTTCAACTTGATGCCATTCATATCTTATTTTTCTTAATAGTTTAACCATTACTTTTATAATAGCAAATTGGGATTTACGAAGTCTTTTTTTCTGTTCTTCGTAATAAGCACTCATTTCAGAATTAAATCTAACTGCACTCCATGCACATTGATTCAAAGCAATCTTAACAATCCCGTTACACCTTTTGGTTAAATGTCCTCTGTTATCCGTTTCACTTGAAGCATGTTGTGAAGGTATTAACCCTACAAAGCTTTGTAATTTATCAAATGTTTTAAATCGGCCCATATTGATCAATTCTGTTATAAATATCATTGCAGTAATACTACCGACGCCTTTAATTTTTATCAATCTCTCAAAGACTTCTTTATACTGTGACCTTTGGCTGAGTTGTCTTATTCTTCGTAAGCTTTTTAGTTCTTGTTCTCGCAAACTCTTGATGGCATCCAAGTAAGCTACCATTGCCAAATCATCACGTTGTAGAGCATCTTGTTCAAGTTGTTGAATTTTATTTCTAGACCAATACTTAGGCATATGCCCTTCATTCCAGTCAATACTTAAGCCTTGAAAGTTATAATGACTCATAATGCGATTTTTATAACGTTTAATAGTTTGGTTAAGTTTAATTCTCTGTCTGACTAAACTTCTAGCTAACTCTTCTTCTTTTGTTGGTATATAAATGCCTTTTAATTGATCTGCTCTAAGTGATTTACTTAATTTAATAGCATCTATTTTATCATTTTTATATACCGCATCTTTATTTGATGTGGGAACATCAGATGCATTAACTACGATACAATCAATACCTAATTGAGTCAGTTGGCGCTGCAGCCAAAATCCACTAAATCCAGCTTCGTAAACGCAATGATAAGTTGCTCCTGGAAAATGCTTAGTCAAATACTTAAAAATGATATCCCCATTATAAGGACTGAGCTTTACAACATTACCTAATGAAAGATTGCTACTTAAGACTTTTAGATCACAGCTTTTCTTGTGGATATCTATGCCCACATAAATTTGTTTACCTTTAAATATACTTTTCATAGATTTCAGGATTTAATTATTTAGAAAATTTTAATTAAATATCCTGAAATCTATTTTTTTTTCAAACATACGGCCTTATGCGAGTCCCACCATATTCATTCCACAAGATTTCATAGTTTTCAATTTGTGCGCTGTAATTAACCACACGAACACGCCACACTCTCTCTCCATTCATAATTCCCAATCCTCTTTTCCTAATTCCTAATTCTTCCTTCCAAATTCATAATTCCTAATTCTTCCCGCTGAAGCCATAAAGCACATATCTAGAATTTGACCAAATAGAATCCAAATGACTTTCTTTATACTTTTGAACATACAAATCTAAACTTGTATTTGGCTCTGCTAACCACCTATTAATTAGAATGTAGTTAATGTTTTTTTCCGAAAACTT
>CALCMJ010000107.1 GCA_937967615.1 uncultured Saprospiraceae bacterium | reverse complement strand
GGTGTCCTTTCAAACAATGGTTGCCCAGACAACGATAGAGATAATGATGGTATTCCTGATAATTTGGATAATTGTCCAAACATACCGGGTACACCAGCAAATAATGGCTGTCCTACAACTGCACGTCCAGTGCCTCCTCCAGCAACGAATACAGTGCAAGATAGAGATGGTGATGGTGTCATAGATTCACAAGACAGATGTCCTGATGCTTGGGGTTCTGCTTCAAGTTTTGGATGTCCTGATTCTGACAATGATGGTATTCCTGATTATGATGACAAATGTCCAAATGCTCCTGGAATAGCAGTTTACAATGGTTGTCCAGATACTGACGGTGATGGATTGGATGATAGCAGAGATAAATGTCCTGGTACCTATGGCTCAGTGGCGAATGGTGGCTGTCCTGATATTGCAAAAGAAGATAGAGAGGTATTAGAACTTGCAATGCGTGCAGTACAGTTTGATACGGGTAGGGCTACTTTGAAATCTGAATCTAACAGAATATTAAATCAAATTGGAGATATCATGAGACGTTACCCTGGATTTATGTTGACAATAGAAGGTCATACAGATAATACAGGAGGAGCGGGAGCTAACCAAGCACTTTCTCAGAGAAGAGCAAAAGCTTGTTATGATTATCTAAATAAGCGAGGTATATCCACTGCAAATATGAAATATGTAGGTCATGGAGAAGCAAAACCTATTTCTGACAATAACACACTAAGAGGAAGATCATTGAATAGAAGAGTTGAATTTAATTTGTCTCCAAGGTAAGAGAATGCCTGAAGCTAAAAAGAAGCTGCAATTATATTGCGGCTTTCTTTTTGTCTAATAGTTACTTGTAATTCACTATTTTGATGCTGTTTAATTAACAGCGCAAAGAGTAGAACTTCTGCATAGGTATGAATAAGAAAATTGCTGACATCAGTTTTTATTTCCTAGTGGCTTTGTCCATCTTTCTGGCAGCAACGTGTGTGTACAGAGCGTCTACGATGTCTATGACGCATGATGAGAGTGGTACCTATCTATTTTTCCAAAAAGAAGATGTATCTCAATATTTATATCAAAAGAAACTTTGGAAATCAGCTAACAACCATCTTTTGAATACTGTAGGAATGCAAGCAAGTGTTGCCTTGTTTGGGCAAAGTGACTTAACTGTAAGACTCCCAAATGTATTTGCTCAATTCTTGTACTTGTTTTCAATACTTGGTGTCATACGCCTTTTATTTCAGAGCTGGGAAATGCAAGTATTCGCGTTTTGCCTTTTGGCATTAAATCCATTTGTAAATGATTTCTTTTGCCTCGCAAGAGGATATGGATTGAGTACAGGATTTCAAATGTTCAGTATTTATCAATTTGTATTATTTCTAAAACATCCTAAAACTCTCCATCTGGTCTTAGCCTATTTAGGAGTAGGATTTGCCTCCTTAGCACTATTTACTAATCTGCTATTCGTTCCTGTTTTTACTGGTGCATTGTGGCTTGTATATTTTCTGGATAGAGAACGGTATAAAGACCTAGTCTTAGATATTTTTACTGCACCCATTGTTGCCGCTGTCGCTATAGGTATTTTAGTCTATGTTCCAGTAACTGCATTGAGCGCTCTAGACGAATTTAAATGGGGAGCTAAAAGTTTGTTTAAGACGAATGTAAATCTTGCTAAAGATTGTCTCTATGGCAAAAGATATCTAGGCCCAGATTCTAAGGACATATTCTCTGTTATTCTTGCGGCAACTGTTTTACTAGGGGCATTCTATCCTATAGTCATCAATAAATTAAAAGAGAAATATGCGCAACATAGAGCCTACCTTTTTGTAAGTCTTTCTTTTATCCTTCTCCTTATAGGAATGGTGTGTGCATTCTTTATTCTTGGGAGTAAATATCCGGATGGAAGAAAGAGCACGATGCTTATACCACTGATGGCTTTGATTATAAGTTTCTTCTTTGATTCCATTACTTGGAAGTATATGAAATATGTGACCTTAGCTCTAGCTGCTTTCTTATTTATACATTTTGCAATTACCCTCAGGTTTACACAAGTCAAGGAGTGGTGGTATGATAAGAGCACAAAAGACTTTGTTGAGATTGTTCATAATGATGCAAAGGGGAGTGAGCTTACTCTAGGAACAAATTGGATTTTTCACCCTACATCCACTTACTACATAAGGACAAATAAGTACGAAAATATGCGACTCCAGAGTTACAGTAAGAAGCTGCAAACAAAAGAAGTGTATGACTATTTTATTTGTACTGGATCAGACTGGCCGCAGCTCAAGGATCTTTATGATATTATACATAAAGACTCTCATGGCATGTTTGTGCTGAAGAGAAAGGTCTAAACTTTATAGGATGTAATTACAATTGGGTGATTTAATTGAAAAATAGAAATTAATTGAAAATAAAATTATTATACTTTTTAACTGTCATTGTGTTAAATGTTCAGAATGGCTACTCGCAAAAACCTGTTGATATCGACAGCTTATCTACTGAAGTGATTTTAAAAATTTCACACGAGTTTTCACCTCTAAAATTTAAACCTCTTTTCGATCATTCAGGAACATTAATAGCTCGAATAAACTTTGCTTATGAAGAGTTTTTTCCAATCGCAAATGAGGGAGAGAAAGACTATGAAGTTTATAAAAGAAGCCTACAGTTTGTCGTAGATTCTGTAGTTGTCCGTTCAGATAAAGAAAAATATAAAAAATATTTTAAGTCTAAGCAAAAATTTGTAGACGGTAAAATTGAATCTATCTCTTTAGCATCAACAAATTATAAAGATTTGGAAACATGGGAATTTAATTGGGATGTCAGAGAATTGATCGTTGATCACATAAAAATCCAAAATTACGAATTTGAAATTATGGACGATTCCGTTTATGAAACATTAGTTTATAAAACAGGATTGACTTATAAATATTTATATGTAAAAGATTCAACTAATCTTAAAATATACCTTAACGCATTCTCTGGAGATGGAAATGAAATATTGGATATTGAATTGGACGAACACCTTCGATTTAATATCAATTTCGACTCTAAAGGTCGGATTACTAAAACAGAAAGTTTTATGAATGGTGTTTTTCGATCAACACATGAATATGAGTATTTTAACAACTTACTTGTTCAAATTATTGAAACAAAAGAAAATGAAAAGAAAGTTTCTAAGTTTACATATCGAAAAGGTTTTCCAGTAAGGTTAGAGTATCAAAAGCTCCAAAACGAGATCTCAGTTGAGAATAAGTTTATTAATATTTCATACGGCATTGTGTCTATAAAAGATGAATTCATAAAAGTTGTTCAATATTTCGATAAAGAAAAAGCGAACTCTCAAAATATAATTTTTGATTTAAATGGCCGCTGGCTAGGTAAGACAAGTTTTGGTAAGTATTTTGAGAATGTCTTGAAGTTTAAGGTGTATTAACAAACAGCATATAACCATATATGTATGACACCATGTATTTTTGTGGATTTATTCTGTCTGATTAAGAAGAACTATCAGTTGAATTATTTCCAACCCTTCTCCTCTAGGTTTTTTGCTTTTGATAAGACTGCATCAGTTAAACTTTTATTGTAAGCCTTGACCTGAGATCCAATTTTATCATCTGAACTTCCTAATATTCTTGCTGCGAGAATAGCTGCATTTTTTGCGCCATTTAGTGCCACAGTAGCCACTGGAATTCCATTCGGCATTTGAAGGATGGAAAGAATAGAATCCCATCCATCGATTGAGTTTGATGACTTTATGGGAACGCCTATAACCGGTAAGCTTGTAAGGGAGGCTACCATTCCAGGTAGATGCGCTGCGCCCCCAGCACCTGCTATAATAACCTTGATGCCTCTGTCTGAAGCAGATTTAGCAAAGTCAAACATCCGCTCAGCTGTTCGGTGGGCAGAAACAATTGTGAGTTCAAATGGAATATCCATTGACTCCAAGAATTCTGCAGCTGCTCGCATTACTGGCAGATCAGAATCAGAACCCATGATTACACTTACTATGGCTTTGCTCATGCTGTTATTGAAATTTTTTGTTTTACCAAGTTAGCTTTCTCTATAGCTTCATCCAAATTACTTGCCAGAACTGTTATATGACCCATTTTGCGATAGGGTTTCGTTTCCTTTTTTCCATATAAATGCACATTGACTCCAGGAATAGAAATAACATCCTCAAAGCCTTGGTAGATAGCAGGTCCTGTGTGTCCTTCTGCGCCCAGAAGGTTTATCATAACTGCTGGACTTATACTAGCAGGGTCACCTAGCGGAAGATCTGTGATCGCTCTTAGTAGCTGTTCGTATTGTGAAGTGTATGAAGCTTCAATGGTATGGTGGCCACTATTATGCGCTCTAGGTGCTGCTTCATTGATAAGGACATCTCCAGATTTTGAAATAAATATTTCTACAGCAAGAAGACCCACCATGTCCAGTTGTGTGATCAAGCGCGTTGCCAGTTCCACAGATTCTGCTTCTTGTTTTTTGCTAATTCTTGCTGGTGATAATAAAAACTCCACAAGATTGGCCTTAGGATTAAACTCCATTTCCACAGTAGGAAAAGCCCGCACTTCTCCTTGCGGATTCCTCGCAACGATAACAGATATTTCTTTATCAATATCCACAAGGTTTTCAATTACAGACGGCCCCTCAAGTAAGTTCTCTAGATCAGTCAGTGATCTAACCACAAGCACACCACGTCCATCATAGCCTCCTTTTCGTATTTTTTGAACAAATGGTATCGTAAGATGTCCATCAAGAATTTGTTGTTTTATTTCTGAGGCAGATTCAAGCAATTTAAAGTCAGAACTCGCAAGTTTTTGTTTCTTGTAAAATTCTTTTTGTTTTCCCTTGTCTTGAATGATCTCAATTACCCGAGCCTGTGGATAAACTGTTTTGCCTTCTTTTTCCAAATCTTGCAAAGCCACTAAATCTACACTTTCAATTTCAATCGTGATGATGTCTTTAGATTGTCCAAAGCGTAAAACATCTTCATGTATTTTGAAACTACCAAGTTCTATTTGATTACAGGCTTTTGCCGCAGGGCAGTCGTGACTTGCTTCAAGGCATGAAACATTCAAGTTCCATTTTGATGCTGCCTGGCACATCATTTTGCCTAATTGGCCTCCGCCTAGTATTCCTATTTTTTTATCTAACAAGCTATCTGAATTATGAACGCAAAAGTACAATTTTTGAATTAGTTGTCTTTCTAAGTCCGGAAACAAAATGATTCTATATCATATAAAAGATTATTCTCCTCATATTCAAGACTTCAGGCTACAAAATTTAATCACCAATGCCTAAAATCTTTGAAACATCCAAGTTCCTTTGTTTCTTTGCACTATGAGTAATTTATGTATAAAAAATGCGTTGATCGTAAATGAGGGGCAATCTTCCTATGGAGACATTTTGATTAAAAATGGAAGAATTGAAAAAATTGCGAGTCAGATTGACAATAAGAATGGGAGAGAAATCATTGCTGAAGGCAAACTTATTATTCCTGGGATTATAGATGATCAGGTGCATTTCAGAGAGCCAGGCTTGACGTACAAGGCAGATATAGCATCAGAGTCTCGTGCGGCAATTATGGGAGGTGTGACGACATTTATGGAGATGCCAAACACAAAACCATCATGTCTTACTCAAGAGCTCTTACAGGACAAATATGATATAGCAGATAAAACCGCTTATGCGAATTACTCATTTTTCATGGGTGCTTCTAATGATAACATTGAAGAAGTTTTAAAAACAGATAAGTCCACTGTTTGCGGGATAAAAATATTTATGGGATCCAGTACGGGGAACATGTTAGTGGATAACGAAAAGGTTTTGGACAATCTGTTTTCAGAAGTGGACTTTTTAATAGCAACCCATTGTGAAGATGAGGCTACGATCAGGAACAACATGGAAACCTATAAGATAAAATATGGTGATGACATTATCGCACAACACCATCCTGAGATTAGAAGTAGGGAGGGCTGCTACCTTTCTTCATCTATGGCAGTTAATTTAGCGAAGAAGCATGGAACACGTTTGCACATCCTGCATATTTCTACGGCAGATGAGTTAGCACTGTTTTCCTCTGAGCTTGCACTTAAGGACAAAAGGATAACAGCGGAAGTGTGTGTGCATCATATGTATTTTGATGACAGTATGTATGCGGATCTTGGGAATAAAATCAAGTGTAATCCAGCGATAAAATCTCAGACGGATAAGGAAGCTATTTTTGCGGCATTGTTGTCTGACAAATTGGACATTATAGCTACGGATCATGCGCCCCATACAAAAGAAGAAAAAGCAAATCCTTATTTGAGTGCGCCGTCAGGGCTGCCACTTGTGCAACACAGTTTAAATATTATGATGGAGTTTGTGCAGAAGGATATGATTACTTTGGAAAGGGTAGTGGAGAAGATGTGTCATGCTCCGGCGATATGTTTTAACATAAAGGAGCGCGGATTTCTGCGAGAGGGATACCATGCAGATGTGGTCATGGTAGACCAGAATAAGGAGTGGACTGTACAAGAAGATAACATTGCATATAAGTGCGGATGGTCGCCCTTGGAAGGAAAGAAATTTCAGGGAAATGTAGAAAGCACAATTGTAAGTGGGGTAGAAGTGTATAATGGTAAAGAGACATTGCAAGGCCACGGGGAGAGGATATTATTTGATCGCAATTGGTAATTCATAGTGGTATAATTCGCTAAGTTTATGATTGTTATTGTGGGCGTGCCCCCTTTGGGGTCGGGCTTTTCAGGGGTTCCGTCCCGTTTCCGGGACAGCCTTACGGCTCCCTTACAATCCCTCACGCAAACGATGAGTAATATGAGATAAAATAAAGAGAGTTCAAGCAACAAGTGCAACACAAAAAAAATGCTTGATTGAAAAAACATTAAAAAGGCGGGTGAGAAGATTGACATTTGTCTTGGATGAAAAAATACAATCAACACATGCTTGGTCAATGATGCCAAATAGTATGTTTAAATGAGCTTGGGTATAGTCAAACAGAGATAGTCATCTGTAGGCTGTGCTGCTCTCAGAATGAAAAGCGCTTTGACGTATTATTGAGTAAAACGAAAATAAGAAAAAAGCGACCCACCTTCATTCGTATTCACGAATTCAATGGATCGCCTTTTTTATCAACAATTTGTTTTTAAGATTCTACTTCACTTTGATAAATTTCTGTGTTTCAATGCTTATATCAGAATTGATTAATGATATAAAATAAGTTCCAGGCAATAAATGTGTACCAAAAGTGATCGTCTCATAAGGAGATACTTTTATCTTATGTACGACTCTACCTGATATGTCTGTTACATGTATTTGAAAATTTGAAATACCATCCTGTCCACGAAGTTCATCTGAAATTGCATTCAAATTGATTCTTGCATTCACAAAATCAGAAACTGGATTTGGATATACTTCCATGATACTTGATCCGCCAGGAATTTCAGGTAACACAATAAAAGATTCACTGATGTCATGTGGCACGACAACAGTGGTGTTTGCACTAGATGAATTACCACAGTCGTCTGTAGAAGTAATTGTTATGGTATAAATACGGTCATTACCGAGTCCACTTCGCTCCGCCCGTAGTTGTACATTTTGATCATCCACTATTATCCAATCTGGAGCTGTGTTTCCATCTCCAATACCATTCACTGGTTCATTACTTTCCACAGTTAAGACATTTGTCACCTCAGAGCAATTATCTGCAGCAGTATATTGTATAAAAACATCGCGCATCTTGTGATTTGGTGGCCACAACATACTAGGATCAGCAGCAAGATCTGTAATAGAAGGTGGTGTAGTGTCTTGCACCGTTATTATTTGCGTTTGGAATAAATTATTTTCACAATCATCCTCTAAATACCAGGTTCGAGTGATCAATTCTTCACCAACACAACTACCAGGTGCGACTTCATCAGCAAAGATCGCATTCAAATCTGTGGTGCAATTATCAGCTTCATCAGTAACATCACCAGTTTCTGATTCGCTTGCATCGTGTTCACAATTGTCGTCCTGGAAAACTGTAATGTCTTCAGGCACTGTGAAAGTTGGTGAAGTTGTATCTTGCACTGTAATTACCTGATTTTGCACATTCGCATTACTACAATTGTCTGCTAAGGTCCAAGTACGCAATATCTTTACTTCTCCTTCACAATTACCTTCAACTACCAGGTCTTCCGAAGTCGCATTCAGTACTCCTGTACTACAATTATCTGTTTCATCAATAACATCCCCTGTTACATCCAAAGAAGCGTCATAATTACAATCCTCGTCTGTATATAATGTAATATCAGCAGGAACAGTGAACGTAGGTATAGTTGCATCACCCACTGTGACGTTCGCATTTGATATGTCAAAAAATATATTACCTACGGCTTCTACTTTAAAGCGGGCGGTACTGCTAAAAGTGCATGGAATATCCACTTCCTGGCTACCATCATTGGGTGTTCCTGCCAGGAGAAGTTCAGAAAATGTAAGTCCTCCATCATAACTCAAAAGGATGTTTACAGTAGGCGCTATATCTTCTGTGCTATTTACACTCCACGAAATCGTATTGAGTCCCGGGCAAAGTGTTGTAGGTGCATTCATATTTGTGATTGCGAAAGGACCTTTGCTGCAATCTACATCCAACGTGACCTGATCCCATTCTACACCTCCGCCTTCTAATACATTATCGCGAACGGTCAACCTAAAATTCAATTCACGACAAATAGCAGGAAGTATTTCTCCAATCGTATTTGTATTGCTCAGGATATCTGACAACTGTGGAAAGATGCGGAAGTTATCAGTTGTTGGTGGAAACGACCGAAATATAGGCCCGGTGGTATTAGCATTGTTTGGCGGACCCTGAGGCCCAAGATCATATTGTTCCCAGCAATATGTAAGAGGATCAGAATCATTCCCGGTGCCCATAAGTATAAATGGCGTATTTATGGGTATTGTATAATCGGGACCTGCGTCGACCGTTGGCACATCATTCCCAGTATTAGATGTTGTTGGACAAGCGTTTCCACCTCCCATCGTGGAGTGTTCGATCATCTGTTGGAGGCTCCGCACATGAAAGTATTGGTCACTGGATCCAATTATATTATCAGAACCACACGTTCCGGCGTAAGACATTATAGTGGTTCCACTTCCTGGTTCGTATGCATTATTAGGACTGTATTGACCAGCTGTACAATTGTTTTGATTTCCATTCCAGGTATGGCCTGCACCAAATTGATGTCCCATTTCATGACAGATCAATCGTACATCATAACCATCACCAATTGGGTTTGAAGAACCCGATGTTCCCCAGGCTTTAAAGTCGTCGTCACAAATGAGCGAGCCTCCCGCACATCCACTAAAACCGGAAGCTGTCACAAAAACAAGATGACCTACATCATAATTATCACTCCCTATTACCGCATCAATGATTGCCTGATTTTCAGGACGAAGGTCACAAGCGACAGTCGTGGTAAAAGGGTAGGGCATTGTTGTGCCAGGAAAGATCAAATCGTCATTATTTTCAATCAGTTCAAAGTGAACAGCTATTTCCCTTTCAAAGAAAAAATTCACCCTATTAAAGGATGTAACAATTGCTGCCATTGTCGATTCTAGGCTAGCTCCATGGAAATTATAGTAGGCACTATCAGCTGCTACAGCAAGTCGGTATGTACGCAATTCGTCTCCAGAAGGAATCAAGGCTCTTCCTGTATAAGGGGCTTCCTCTTTATCATCAAGAGTTGCGCCACACTCTATTTGTTCTTTGCCAATAGGAGGTTTGTAATCATTTTGATAGTATGATATGTATATTTCACGATTTCCTCTTTCATAAGGATCAATAAAAACCAAGCCTTTCTCCGTAGAGATAATAGCGTGAAATCCAATTGGGGTTAAATCAAAACGCGCCGAAACGCTTGGGTTGTTAGTACTCTGAGCAACATAGGTTTTAGTTTCAGAATATTTAGCAGAAAGAGCAGGTGCCATAATGGAAGATTCCACAATAGAGAATAGCTCATTTTTACCATCGGGTAAGGGTAATGAAATAAAAGCGGTAGAATTCTTTGCTTTAGTTCCGGAAAGTTCAGAGGGTGCTTTTTGCAAGATGGATGCCAATGTTTTTACATCTGCTTTTACAGTTCGATATTCCTCGGGCACAATCTGCATTTTTCCAACGTTCAAATTTAATCGACTGTTCACATCGGACCAAATCAATTCGGTTTGAGAAAATACATCTTGAGGAATAGAGAAAAAGAACAGAATAACAGATAGAGAAGCGAATTGCCACCCTAGTTTTGGAAGATAATGATTAGACATAATTTAGGTTTTAGTTAAATAAAAAGTACTGAAGAAAAATAACTTAAGATTATTGTTTCATTAAAGAAAATTTGGCTCAAATAAACATAGAATAGGATACTTTAGTAAACTAAATTTATTGCCTATTATATTCGAAAATTTGTCTAGACATCAAATAGTATTTCAAGTCTGAGTCTGTGTGTATTGTCTGTTGGAATTCTAGGAACACTCCAACAAAAATTGTAAAAGGGATTAGGCAATTATATTTATAATTGCAGAATCTCTAATAAAACTCTCTTTTTAATTTTTCCAATACAGATTTAGTAGAAAATATTCTAAAGTGAAAATTGCTGTGCTTTTTTAAATAAAAAGTTTAGCAGCTCATCTAGAATGATATACTGAATATAATGATATCTAGCTTTGGTGTCAAGTAATAGTTAAGCTTAATAGTTTTACTACTCATAAACGGTATAACATAATCCAAATTTGGATATTTTTTCTGTTTCATCTATTTTTTATATGTAGCTGTACCTAATTGGCTTCCACAATAATTCAGATCAATAAAAACTTTAGGATATAGAATACTGGGAAGAAAACACACAAAGAATAAGTGCACTTTTAAAGAAGCATAAACGGATATGATTCGAGAAAAATGAAATACGAACATCTATATTGCAGTTACAGAAAACAATTGTAGCATGTGTCATCTGCTGAGCACGTTGTCAGATAAGATAAAAATATGTTTACAGTAAGTTCTTTTTAAAAAGATAAAACAGAAAAGAAAAAGCATATGGCATGATCACTTGCTGCAACTTGCCAACAAAGAGGAAACATTATTACTAATAAAAGTTGAACTCTTAGTTGAGCCTAGGAAATTTAAAGTTTATAATTTTCGGCATTTACCCAAGAGGACTCAGGTCAGAATATACATCCATCGCATATCTTCCTCTCTCATTTTGCTTTAGTTTTCCTAGGACATTTTCTCTGTCATGCTCAAAGAAGATGTAAGCATCCATGTCTATTATATCTTCGTAGAACTTCTTTTTTTCCTCAAGGGTAATAAGAGGTCGTATGTCATAGGCCATCACGTAAGGCATGCGTACATGTCCAGCAGAGGGCAAAAGATCAGCAGCGTAAATAAGAGTTTTTCCGTTTCCTAAATTTATTTCAGGAACCATCATCGCTTCCGTATGTCCATAGCCAAAACGGATCTTAATGTTCTCATTAAAATGTACTCCTTGTTCTACTGGAATAAACTTAAGAACGCCGGCGTCCATAAGTGGAACAAAATTCTCCTTCAGAAAAGATGCCTTTTCTCGTGGATTGGGATTAAGAGCCCATTCGTAATGAGTTTTGTTAGACCAGTACGTCGCATTTGGGAATGCAGGAACAGACTTGCCATCTTTATCAATGACAACTGCACCGCCATCATGATCAAAATGTAGATGGGTAAGTATTACATCAGTAATTTCTTCTTTCTTAAATCCTGCTCTTTCTACACTACTTACGACATCCGTACCATCGTGTGGTTCAAAGTGACTTCTAAATTTTTCTCCTTGCTTATTTCCCATGCCAGTGTCAAATAAAATCTTTCTTT
>CALCMJ010000106.1 GCA_937967615.1 uncultured Saprospiraceae bacterium | reverse complement strand
CGGAAAATTTGTTCAGCCAAAACCTAAGGAAACAAATTATACTGAAATTTGTAAATCGAAAGGCTACTGGCAATATGATTACACTAAATTCGCAACACTTGGCAGTAGGAACGATTTAGAGTTTGATCTAAAAAATACAAGGAGACTTATTCATATGATCGTAGAAAAGTCCAGTACCCAGAAATTATTAATAGAACCACACTTAAAAAACAGAATGAACCTGACAAATAATAAAATTAGATTTCATGGCTGCCATGCGGTAAGACATGATGATCATATCCATTATCAGATTAACTGATAAGTTCTAAAAAAAAGTCCTGTCTCAATTTCTAGTTACAATCACAAGCCAGACACTCCACTTCTGTTGCAAAACCATATTGATCACACCCACTATAACCAATCTCTTCACAGCTCTTCGTTTTAGCATCATAAAACCATCCTGAAAAAACGGCTAGGCATTCTTCAACAGGTACTACGTCTTCGCAGGCTGTAGGAAGGTCTTTACAATCATCACTGCAAGAACTTAGGAAACCAACAAGTATTGTTAATAAGATATATTTCTTCATACAAGTATTTAAAAGTAATTACCCTGAATCTTACAAATATGTTGCCTGACAACCCAAATTCATTTAACATTTTACTCTGAACTACACGTTCACTCTTAAAATTCTATTAAAGTAACTCGACATCCTTTCCCTATAATCTTAATTATATTAGCTTCGAAGAATAAATACAATAAAATGCGTAATACTATACTACTTTCTTTATCAGTTCTAGCCATCCTTTTTTCTTCATGTGGTGCTGATGACCCATTTTTATTATCTTATGATGCAGCAAATAATGACGCTCCACTTCTTCAGGCAGGAACGTACTTAGGTGCCGTAAGATTTCCAGCGAGTAGCTTCTCTGACCATACAGGTGAAACCTTAGAGGCAATAGATTACTATTTAAAAGATGTACCTACAAGTGGGGAAATTGTCGTATTCACTGGTGGCACATCATCCGTTCCAGGTACGGAAGTGTATACTGCAAACGTAACCCTTAGCGCAAATGGAAACAGATGGAATACGCATACCCTTTCTCAAACTATCACTTTAGGAACAGAAGACCTCTGGTTGGGATTTAGATTTTCACAAGATGGGGATGCTCAGGTTCTTGGTTGTGATGTGGGACCAGCAAATGAAAACGGAGACAAATTCCAAAATTTTTCTGGAGACTGGGAAACGCTTAGAAGTTTTTCTGCAGGAACGGTAGATATTAATTGGAACATCAAAGGGGTCGTTGTAAAATAAACCTAAAGCGAATCATCAAAGTTTCTCTTCTGATTCATATTCTATCCGAGGACGATAAGATTGAAAAGGAATCTTTAGCATTTCAACTATGTTCTCAGTAGACTTCACATCCATATGTGTGTCCATACCATAAGTAAGCTTGCGATTGTCTACACGTACAAAGGTTTGGAAAATGCGATCCCATATTGAAAAAATATTACCATAGTTGGTATCTGAATATGGCATCCTATAATGGTGATGCACACGATGCATATGCGGAGTGGCAATAACAAGACATAAAATTTTATCCAGCCAAAGCGGAAAAGAAATATTCGAATGGTTAAACTGAGACATAACCAAAGAGACGGATTGGTAGATAAAGACCATCCACACTGGTGCCCCAGCGACAAAAACCGCAAGAATGGTAAACGCAAATCTAAACACACTTTCTCCAGGATGATGCCTGTTTGCGCTGAAGGTATCAACATGCTGGTCTGTGTGATGAATCAAATGAAACTTCCACATCCAAGTTACATGATGCTCTATATAATGTATAAGCCAAGCACCCACAAAGTCCATGACCATAAGGCCAATGAGGATACTTATCCAAATAGGCAAATCTATCATCTGCATGATTCCAAAATTATGCGCTACTACCCAATCCGCCGATTGCAGTAGTAAAAAAGCCATCGCAAAATTTACAATAATTGTCGTCAGGGTAAAAAATAGATTTATCCCTGTATGCTTCCACCAGTTATGTTTCTTAGTAAAAAAAGGGGCGAGACTTTCAAATAAGAAAAAGAATGATAAACCTCCTACTAGCAATGCAGTTCTGTGTAAAGTAGGCATATCAGAAAAGTAAATTAACAGCTCATCCATATATAATAGCAATTCATCTAAAATTAAGATTTATTTAGCAAGAGTTTTTAGAAAATTGGAAATATTGTGGTCAACTTTGTAAAAAGTTAGAACACAGAATACAACAAATTGAACAGATTCAGGATTCTGTTGTTTCATTCTTTTATTTCACTACCCTAAATGCACTACATGGTTTACAAAATCATAAACGGATTCTTACTACTATTTTTTTTCACAATATCTCTTTCTTCTCAAGAATACATACTTAGCGGCTATTTAAAAGACGCAAGTAATGGTGAGACATTAATAGGTGCTACTGCATTTATTACAGAAACTGGTCAGGGTGTAAGCAGCAATGAATATGGCTTTTACTCTATCTCTCTTGCTGGAGGCACATATACTGTTGTATATGACTACCTGGGCTTTGAAACACAGGTTCAAACTGTAGAGTTAAATTCAAATCTCAGAAAAGATGTAGAGATGGCGATTGAGTCTGCACTATTAGCTGAAATTGTTGTTCTGGGAGAAGCTGCAGATAAAAATGTGACGGCAGTTGAAATGAGCACAAACAAGCTGGATATTGCAACGATAAAAAGCATGCCTTCTCTTCTGGGTGAGGTAGAAATTATTAGAAGCATTCAACTTCTACCAGGGGTTACATCAGTAGGAGAAGGAGCATCCGGTTTTAATGTAAGAGGAGGTTCCATAGATCAAAATTTAGTTCTTCTGGATGAAGCACCTGTCTTCAATTCCTCACATTTATTTGGATTCTTTTCCGTATTTAATCCAGATGCAGTAAAAGATGTCAAACTTTACAAAGGAGGTATCCCTGCAAGGTATGGTGGCAGACTCTCTTCAATTCTGGATGTGAGGATGAAAGAAGGGAATAGTAAAAAATTAGAAGTCAACGGAGGTGTAGGATTTATTTTTAGCAGACTTTCAGTAGAGGCGCCTATTATAGAAGATAAATCCTCCTTCATTGTTGCAGCTAGGAGATCTTATATAGATGTGCTTGCAGGACCATTTTTAAGTGAAGAATTCTCCGGTTCTATTTTAAACTTTTATGACCTTACATTAAAAACCAACTATAAAATCAGCGAGACTGACAGACTCTTCCTTTCAGGATATTTTGGTCGAGATAATTTTGGCTTTGCAGATCAGGCAGGCTTTAACTGGGGAAACAGCACCGGGAGTTTCAGATGGAATCATTTATTCAGTGAAAAACTATTTAGCAATGTCACTCTTTTCTACAGTGACTATGATTATCAAATCAAGTTTGGTGAGGATGCAATTAATCGCTTTGACTGGGATGCGAGTATAGAAAACTGGAGTTTAAAACCAGAGTTTAATTATTTTCTAAACCCATCTAACCTTTTACGTTTTGGAGGACAGTCTATTATATACAAATTTGAGCCAGGAAATGCTGTAGGTGTAAGTGAGGGAGAAGAACGCGTCATTAGCCTTCCTAATAAATATGCGATAGAAAATTCAGTCTTTGTTGAAAACGAACAAGACCTTACTGATGATATAAAACTTAACTACGGATTGCGACTTTCGCATTTTACCTACACGGGCAAGGGGACATCATACGAATATGGCGAAGCGCCTCTAGGCAAGAGAAGACCAGTAGCATCCTTCCAAACCTATGATCAGTGGGAAGGGATAAAAAGCTACTTAAACTTAGAACCTCGCTTTTCAGCAAAGTATCAGCTCACTGGAGAATCTTCATTGAAGGCAAGTTATAATAGGACTTCACAATACATTCACCTTATTTCAAATACAACCGCATCTACACCTGTAGATGTATGGACACCTAGCACAAACAACATAAAACCCCAACTTGCTGATCAAGTTGCTTTAGGCTACTTTAGAAATCTGAATAACAACACCTACGAAATGAGTGCTGAAGTCTATTATAAAAAAATGCAGCAGCTTATAGAATATATTGATGGTGCTGATCTATATTTGAATAACTTTCTCGAAGGGGATTTATTAGAAGGAAAAGGTAGGGCCTACGGACTAGAACTACAGCTTAAAAAAGAAAAGGGAAAGACAACAGGATGGGTGAGTTACACTCTTGCAAAGACAGAGCGTCAGGTAGATGGAATTTCCAGAGGAGAATGGTTCCCTTCCAGATTTGATCAACTCCACAACTTAAGTGCTACCCTCTTTAGACAATTAAATAATAGCTGGACTTTTAGTGCAAATTTCGTTTACAACACCGGAACACCTACAAATTTCCCTACGAGTAGATATTCGCAACAAGGGCTA
>CALCMJ010000105.1 GCA_937967615.1 uncultured Saprospiraceae bacterium | reverse complement strand
CCAGCATGAAATGTTTTTGTGTGACCATCATTGTCAAAGGAGATTCCTACATCTGCAACTACAGGAGCAGTTGCGCGTTCCTCTACCTTGCTCATTATGTAACCACTTCCTATAATGCTAAAAGTCGATACACCTATTCCTGGTGTTATTACGAGATTGAGTCCCACGTCCATATTAAAAACAGAATGATCACCTGCCGTTGCCAAGGCTAGTCCTGCTTTGAAAACAAAATTTCCTCTGCCTGGACATGCATTAATTCCGCTGCTCTCTTCTCCGCTTCCACTATGCAAACTGCTTGCGATTGCCACAAGACTAGGGTTAAATCCATTACTGCTCTCAGTATCATCACTACCACCATCTAGTCGCATATTATAATATACACCTCCACCTAAACCAATGAGGTCCAGTGTGCCTAATGAAGCAATACTACCTCCTCCAGTGGCTTTAACCATTCCTTCTACAAACCAATACCTAAAAGATCCCTCTCCATCTTCTGCTGAACCAAAATCCGCAGCAAGGGTAACTTCTGCAATAGGCAATCCTACTTTAAGATTTCCTGAAAAACCAGAGCTTATAAGTCCACATCTATTTTTGTTTTTATACACACATACTTCCCCATTAAATGTGATTCCATTACTTTCAGTTCCTCCTCCTTCGTCTAGCCCCTCGCCATCCCCTTCGTCACTTCCAGAAGTTTGTATCCCTACTCGTATACAAGTAAGTTTTAATGAATCAAATTGAAAATGGCGAGTATCAGTATTCCAGCTAAAGACCAATCCCATATCTGCTCCCGCTTGGAAACCCCCATCATCATCATCCATAAAGTTTAAACCTAGTGTATAAGTCAATTCCGCTCCTATACAACTACCATTGTTAAATGAATTTTCGATGCTCAGGTTCTTAATGGAAATTGGAAATCCTCCTGCACTGCTTTCTTCATCCCCATCACCCGCGATTGTTCCGCCCATAAACTTTTGAGGACTCGCAAATGTATGATCCCAGTCAAATCCAGCCTTATTGTTATACTTCAAGTCAAACTTAAGACCACTGAAATCCACAATTGTAGCAACGGTTTCCAATGTCTCAGATCCTGATGTACTTATATCAATCTCTCCATCAAAGAAGAGTGATATCCCCTCAAGTGTTTCATCATAGGAGCTGTCGTCAACCAGTTCATCAGGTACAAGACCATATTTATAGTGTACATAAGAATTATCGTTTATGCTTGCTGTGCCTAGGAGCGGAGGAATGTTGACATTTCCATTAGGTTTTATACTCATGAAGAAGCCCCACTTTTTTTCTGTACTCGCACTGGACGATGAACTACTAGAATCATCATCATCCGGCATTGTGTATGCAAGCACCGCTTCGTAAGGCATATTTTCATCTGTTATCGGCACGCCCAGCCCACCCTTAAGTTGACCTGATTTAAAGCTGTTCTGTATTATATTTAATTTAAAACTATCAAGAGAGAATGCCCATCCATCCGCTTCTCCATCATCTACAGACACGATGTTATCTACACTTATCTCACCAGAGAATCCTGTCTCATCAATAAATATATTTTTGATGCCAGCAGTAAAGTTGCGTCCAGCATTTTTTTTATATAAATCCTTAGGTGCTCTCACAGAGACTTCTTTCATGTAGAAGCCAGTCCACGTGTTTGCTATTGCAGTAACATCCTCATCATCTAATCCTTCAGGTGGTGATAATGCAGGATGTACATAGTCTTCAGGGAAACTTATACCCATGGGGTTTTCTAAACTAGAATAATCAACGTATCCTTCATCTACTCGGAATCCCCATCCATCCAATCCTTTAAACTGAAATGGATCCATGGTAAAGCTGACCATATAATTATTATCCCTCGCTTCATAGCCATCTGGCAACTCTGGCACATCGTCTGGATTACATGCACCTTCTCTATTAAGCCTAAAGGAAAATTTAGCTTTCACCGGTTCATTCCCCTGAACATTATCATCTGTATCCTTGACAATTTTATCCGTATCAAATTTTGCTTCTACAACTATTGCCAAACTTTTCACACAAGCACATTCAAAACTAATATGTGTTGCATTTGCTACGATATCACTCGCACTGCCGCCTGAACCTTTTATAGTATATTGTATATCTCTTTCGCTTTCTTCTGCCCAATAATTTTCTATAAGTAAATCTTTGTTCAAGTGCACAAGTACTTCACGTTGAAAACCTGAAGGCTTGAAACCTACATTTGCTCCTAAGGATAAATACTGATTATCACGCATTTTATCAAAATGGTGCTCATACAATATCTTCATAGATGCAGTACGTGGAGAAAATATCATTTCTGTTATACCTATTAGAAGTTCATGCCCTTGTATCTCACGTTTAAATCCTATTGGCATGCCTAGCGGCCTTCCTGCAATGAGATCAGTGACTATTCTTCCTTCATCTGCATTTTCTTTTAACCAAGTATCAATAACACCACTTTGTTGTGCTGATAAATTTTGCGCAGTAGAAGATAAACTGCTATTAATATCTGCAAGACTGAAAGGGGAGTCCTCCTTCGCCTTTACTTCTCCTTCCACGAGCCTACCTGCAGCATTTAATCTGATGTTTTGAAAGACAACATCTATTTTCACATTTTTTAGAAAGTTGATTGTTATTACACCTTTTCCAGAAATTCGTCCTCCACTATTTGTTGTGATTTCTATATCCGTGACAGCAAAATATCCTGCCATAAACTTTGTGATTGAACCAACGCTACTGCTAGGGGACATGTCAAATTCAGGAACCTCATTTGAAGTAAAACAATCCGTTTCAGTATTTTCTGGTAAGGCTGGATCATCATCTGAAGTAGCATCATTACTAATTGTAAATTTCCTAGTTGGAGAAATTCTGTATGCCTGATCTTCTAGACCTGCACTTTTAACATGTGTGTTTGATCCATTGGATGATTCGTCAACATCTTGCGTGACCACATCTGTATTCAGCCAAAGTATTCTCCAGAAGTAATCTCCTTCTTCTGTGATTTCTTCGGTCTCATTATCTATATCTTTATAGACGGCAGAGCTGAATGCATCCAGGTTGTAATGATACGTTGTGTTTGATGCATTTGCATTTGCTCCTTCAACGTGTCCATTGTAGGCAATATGTCCTTGTGCACCATATATAATACTTGCATCTGAAAACGTTTCTTCTTTGGAGACTTGGATAATATAGCGTTCATCTACCGCAGAGAAGTAGGTCTTTTCTGTTATGTCCTTATGTTTGGCATGTACAAGAGCCAATGGAGGTAAAATGCGTTCTGGTACATTCCCAGTTTTCCATTTCAAATTTACCTTGCCAGGTTGGATGCTTGACATATGAGCAGGGGATTCCATCATCGGCATGGGCATACCTACATTAAAATTGACATCTGAAAATCCACTCTTAAACGTATCATCTAAAGTAGGGCTGCTATATTTCATTATTGCTGTAGGCTCAGGAACTTTATATGTATAGCTTGTTCCTTGGCTGATAGTTAAATTGCCATCTGAAGTTTCAGGATTTCCACTATCTGAACCAGATGATTGTTCGCTTTGCATATTAAGAGGCATAAGAGATGCACGCAAGGGTCCTGCGTCATCAATGCCTATATCTTTTAAGTATTGAACAGGTCCCGTTGGCCATCTATTCATGACGTTAGTTCTATTATAAAAGTTTGAACTATTTTCAGATGCCTTTACATTAAAGTCAAACCCTAGCCTGTTTACATCTGTGCATACTGGATCGTATTGTCCAATAATTGGAAACTGTTTGAATGGTATTGTATCGTTTTGAAGAGGGTAGTAGGGATCAAAGGTAAAGTTTACACCATCACTACAATTCGTAGTTATAGATTCATCAACAGGATGGCCTTCTTCATCGTCCCCAACATCACTATCTCCATCTTCCTCTTCATTAGCTATTGCTTTAATTTTAACTGTTACACAATTCCCCCATCCATTATTTTCATAATCGGGAATGTTTGTTGGTGTTGATGCTGATACACCATTTGCGACTAGAATGCATGCATGATATTCTGTATTTTGATTCAATAACATCAAAGTTTCAGAAGGGCTTGACATTGAATTTTGCATATTCGAGTGGTAAGAAAAATCGGTAGACATCCAATGAAATTCTAAATCATCACGCATATGAATTGGGACAACTGGAAGCTCTTGGGTTTTCTCGACGAAGCCAATTCTATATCTATGTAATGGGTCATAACCCATTTCATGTGCTCCAGATGGATCCCATGTAAAATCCATTATTTCTTCAAATTCATAGTGTCGTCCATCCAATGGAGCAGTAATCTTTGGAGCAGGAATAAGCTCTTCAGGATCTCCATAATTGAATGTTACACAATTCCCCCATCCATCATTTTGGATGCCTGGAGCACTATCTGGTATACCAATAAACGGCTCATCATACAGATCTACACGAATGCATGCTGTATATTGTTTTCCAATGCTGAAACCAAAATAATTATTTTGGTTTACTTCTAAAGAATTCGTGTGTCCAGAAGACTCAGCATACTCAGTTTCTATCCAGCCATCAAAGGTGATATCATTTATGTTAGTAAGGTTAATTTCAGGTACATCAGGCCCTTGTTCAATAATGCCAATTTTATAGTTATGTAAGAAATCTAGATTATCTCCTTGCCCTATGTTTGAAGGATTCCAGGTCATTGAGAATATAGTTTGATCATCCCCTTCCCCATAATTGATTGTGGATTCATCTTGTGGATACGTGAGAAATGGGGTAGTAAGAAGTTCTTCAGGTTCTCCATAATTAAAACTTACACAATTTCCCCATCCATTATTTGGGAAAGGCTCAATACTATTATTTCCTTGTAGGTCTACGAAAATACACGCATGGTATTCTTTTCCTTCTTGTAAATTAATAGGATGAGCTAATGCAAGGGAATTGTCTATCGTGCTGTGATTTTCTACAGAACTGTATATAAACGCAAAGTCCACAGAATTCACATTGGATTCTGTTATTGCTGGTAGAAAATTATTCTTTTCTATGACGCCAATGGAATAGCTAACAGGGAAATCACCTCCCACTTGTCCAAAATCTGGTGGTGTCCAGACGAAATCAAAAATTGGCCCAGCGGGCTGTGTGGAACCATCTGTAGGGAAGCTTAAGATGGGTGGATTTAAATTTGAATATTCTGCATCTTCTTCATCACCATATCTGAATGTCACTACTTCACTATGGCCATCAAAAAGAAAAGGTACAGTTCCTTCACTATCAGATGCAGTAACCCGTACTGCATATCTGTGACCAGCTTCTAGGTCTGGTATATCCGCCTGATGGAAATTGTTTTCAATTCCTATTTCAGAATAGACAAAATCAACAGAAGGGTCTAGCATAGCTTCTGTAGGGCTCATACCATTATACTGAGTAATATCTATAACACGGAGTTCGTATTCAGGAGTTACATCAATAGTTGCGCTTCCTGGTGTTAGCCAAGAAAAATTCAGAATCTGACTTTCGTTTTCAGGAATCAACTCATCCTCCATAGGTGATGTTATGATGGGCCTATCCGGATATTGGATGTCGAAGCTTGCGCAACCGAAAGGTTCTTGCATAGATAATGGAGTGTATTCACTAGTAGTAGCATCTATAGCAACTATACAAAATTGGTAGTTCGCTGGTGGTAGGAATCGGTTTGTTATTATTAGACCTTGAAGGTCAGGAGACACACCATCTATATTGATATCATCTTCATTAAACCCTAAGAACAAGTCAGCGAATTCTGAACCTGATATTATTTTTACTTCTCCTGGTTCTAAGGTAAGTGGTTCTGGCGGTTGAGAATCCTCATTCGTA
>CALCMJ010000104.1 GCA_937967615.1 uncultured Saprospiraceae bacterium | reverse complement strand
GCTCCCAATACCATTCATTGTAAAAAAGGCTTTGTTGACCTTTGTAATATCGTTAGCTGATACAAGTGTATGTTGATAATATAAGATAGCAAGAAAAAAAACGACTCCAGCTGCGTGCAAAATACCTATACCCATGTCAGTCTGATAAAACCGGTATGAGGCAAGTAGAATTAAAATAGCCGTAACAACATGAAAAGCTATAGATAAGTAAAGTGCCTTTTGTTTTCCTAAAAACTGCGGAATAGATTGTAGTTCAAATTTTTTGTCAAAATCTACATCCTGCAAAGCATAAATGATATCAAAGCCAGAGACCCAAAATAATACTGCAAGGCCATAAATTATTGGAATTGCATTAAAGTGTGGATGTACTGCTAAATACGCACCAATAGGTGCTAAGGACAAACCAAGTCCCAAGACAACATGACAAAGAAATGTAAATCGTTTTGTGTACGAGTACAGTAGGACAATACCTAATGCGATAGGACTCAGATAAAAACAAAGAGAATTAATAAACCCAGAAGTTATCACAAAAGCAATACAATTTAAAGCAACAAAAACTAGTGCCATATCTTGCTTTATAATCCCAGCTGGTATCTCTCTATTTTTTGTTCTAGGATTGGAGGCGTCAATATCTCTGTCTGCCCATCTATTAAACGCCATTGCTGCATTTCTTGCGAATACCATAGCAAGGACTACTAGCAATAGAATCTTAATATCAAATTCTATATTGTTGACATGGAGGGCGGTAAAGTAGCCAATCATTGCAAATGGCATTGCAAATACTGTATGGCTAAATTTAACAAGATCTAAGTAGGCTTTCATGTATTCTTATAACAGCTATAAAACTACAAAGTTGCAGGCCATAAACCAAAAAATCCTGATAGTGCGAAACTACCAGGATTTTTATTTTTTAAAGGAAGAATCCTACTATGTTGGATTAGCTGCTCCTTCTGGTTTTGTAACTGTACCTTTAATAGTAAGGTAAGTATTTACAGGATCAGTGTTAGCTGTGATAGTAACTCTTTTTGATTGAGGGCTACCTCCAACTTTTCCTTTGTTCTTAGAATCAAATACTACTTCAATTTCTCCAGACTTTCCAGGAGCAATTGGCTCTCTAGGCCATTGTGGAACAGTACATCCACAAGATCCTTTTGCATTTGAAATAATAAGAGGTTCAGTACCTGTATTTTTGAACTTGTACATATGCTTTACTTTTTCACCATCTACAACCTCTCCGTAATCGAAAGTATCATCTGTAAATTCAATTGTAGTTATAGGTCCTGTAGGTACAACAGGTTCAGTTTTAGCTTGTTGCGTAGCAGGAGCTGTTGTAGCAACGTTCGTCTGCGTTGTTGCTGGTACAGATCTTTCATCAGAAGAGGTGGATGTATCGCTTTTACATGCCACAAGACTGACCAAAGCGAAAACAAATAAAAACAAGAAATTTTTCATCAAATACTATTTATGTTAATTAATTAAAGACAATACAAAAATATGCATATTCTCATTGGAAACAATAGGGGTATTCCCGATTAACAAGCCATTAACAAGCAATTTACATATTAATTATAATATTCATATCAAGAATTGAGCCATTGAACAAAAGCATCCGCTGACCTGGCGTTAATCGTTGATTCTCTGCGTAATAGGCCTTTCTGTGCAGCGTAAACTCCAAATTTAATATCATCAATACCATCAACAGAATGTGCATCTGGATTTATGGAGATCAAAACTTCTTTATCCATTGCAAGCTGAATCCATGTCCAATCTATGTCCAGTCTATAGGGATTCGCATTTATTTCTATAGCTACATTGTTAGCCGCACAGGCGTCTATGACCTTTTTATGATCAATGGGATATCCTTTCCTACTCAGAAGCAATCTGCCCGTAGGATGGCCCAACATATGCACTTTAGGATGTTCTATTGCAGAAATGATCCTACTCGTAGCTTTTTCCTCGTCCATCTTTAAATTTGAATGGACAGAAGCGATAACACAATCTAATTGAGAAAGGATATCGTCATTATAATCCATGCTACCATCATACAAAATATCGCATTCTATTCCTGATAAGATACGTATCCCCTTTTTTTCATTATTCAGCTTCTGAATCTCTTCTATTTGTTGAAATAATCTATCCTCTGAAAGACCGTTAGCGTAGAAAGCTGCTTTTGAGTGGTCAGTAATAACTATGTATTCATAGCCCTTTTGCTTAGCCGCATCTGCCATTTTCTCTAAGCTATGCAAGCCATCGCTGTATGTAGTGTGGCAGTGCACTACCCCTTTGATGTCATTTAGCTGAACAATGGAATTTATCTGATTCGTATTTAATTTTAAAACGCCAGCTGTTTCCCTGACAACTGCAGGTAAGAAAGGAAGTCCTGCATCTGAAAATATATCTTCTTCTGACTCTCCTGCTTCAAGATTTAAGGACGCACCATTAAATTCTTCTGATGCAGATAGTCTAATCTTTTCTAAATAGAATTCATCATAGCCAGCAACGTGAAATATGATAGGAATTTGGTGATATTTAATTTCATAATCATCATCCAGTTCTGCCCCATCAAATCCTGCCAAGGTTTCTAATACTTGGTCTATTTCTTCACAGTTTGTTAATATCTCTATGGAAGACAGGGTCTGCATTTTGCGTTCAAAGGCGCCACAAAATTCCCATAAAAAATCAGGGAATTGTTCTTCTAAAAATGCGATTATTTCCATCCCATCCTTCTCAATATGTCCAAATAGAAAATCGCCTTTTGAGTCAAAAAAGAATTCTAATTGTTCTTTTAAGGAGGCTTGTGTTTTTTCTCCAAAGCCTTTAAGATCTACTAATCTGTTTTCGTTACACGCATAGAGCAATTCCCCTGGCGTCTCCACTTGCAATTCATCCCAAACGAGTTTGATTTTTTTAGGCCCAAAGCCTTTAAGAGATAAGAGTTCTATAATACCACTGGGTGTTTTATTTACATATTCATCTAGGCTAGCCAATGTTCCCGTATCTCTTATCTCAGCAATTTTAGCTATGATTGTTTTCCCTATTCCTGGTATGGCAATTAAATCTTGTTCCGACTGGTGGATTACGGCTTGTTCCAGTTTTCTAATGCTGAGATAGGCATTCGTATATGATTTTGTTTTAAAAGGACTTTCACCATGCAATGCCATGAGTTTCCCTAATAAATTAAACGTAGCTGCAAGCTCTTTATTCGTCATGGTACAAAGCTAAGTTTTAGAATTTTAAATATTAAATTTCATTACGCTTCTATTGCAAGTGTTGAATTTTTTAAAGATTTATTTGCTTTGGCTCCTAATGCCTTGATACGTTCTGCTTTTTTTATCAAATTACCACTTCCTGTGCTTAACTTTTTCAGTGATGCATTATATGTGTTCTTTGCTGTTTCTAACTGGGTACCTAAGCGTTCCATATCGTCAACAAAATTCACAAACTTATCGTACATCTTACCAGCTTCGCCAGCAATCTCAAGAGCGTGTTTATTCTGTTTATCATTCCTCCACATGGTTTCTACCGTCTTTAAGGTTGCGAGTAAGGTGGAAGAGCTCACAATAATGATATTCTTATCAAAGGCATAATCATATAGATCAGGATCATATTGTAAGGCAATGCTAAAGGCAGTGTCAATAGGAATAAACATCATAACAAAGTCTGGACTTTCGTGTTTATATAGATCATGATAATTTTTATTAGATAGCTGTTCTACATGTTTTTTCACGGCTAATACATGGGCACGTTGACTCAATTTAGCTGCATCTTCATCTTCTGCAGACATGATACCGTTATAAGCATTGAGTGACACTTTGGAATCTATGATTATCTTTTTCCCATTGGGTATGTCAATAATGACATCAGGTCTCTGAAGTTTACCCTCATCGTTTCTTTTAGAATTTTGGATAAAATACTCTCTTCCTTTTACTAGTCCAGATTTCTCCAGAATGGAGTCCAAGATCAGTTCGCCCCAGTTTCCTTGTTTTTTAAAATCTCCTTTTAGGGCTTTAGCTAGATTGTTAGCGTCCTTAGCTACCTTTTCACTTTGTATACTAAGATAATGGACTTGTTCTTTGATGGAAGCATGTCTTTGCGCTGAGGCTACATTTGTCTTTTCAACTTTTTCTTCAAATGAAGTAATCTTTTCTTTAAGTGGTTCTAATAAATCTTGGATACCTTTTTTTTGTTGTTCGTCAAAGCGTTTCGATTTTTCTTCTAGAATTTGGTTTGCCAATACCTTAAACCGGGCGTCCTGTGATTCTAGATCATTTCTATATTCTAAAAACCGCTCTCTTATATTTCTTAGCTCTGATTCTAGGCTGGCAACATCTTGTCTCAGTTCCGATTTATGTTCGCGCTCTGAGTTCAAGAGCTGTCTTTCTTGCAAGAGTTCGCCGTGCAAAAACTTATTGTCTTTAAGCGCAGTATTGCATCTATGTTTGACGTGGCTGAGCACCTGCTTATGGTAGATCATGCATACTAGCCAGGTAATTACTACTGATGCCATAAGTAAGATGATTTCTTGATTCGTCATTTTTGTTATGTTTAATTCCAAAAATGGCGTTTATCGTGCAGCCTATCTACATGATTTTTTGGGGTCAATGGGATGAGAAGTTCAAGTGAAAGTGTATGTACAAATTCAAGTACAAGTACAAGTGCAAGTGAAAGAGCAAGTTTTGGAGCGATTCAAGAGCGAGTACACAAATCAGATTAATAAGCAAGATGCTTAGTAGATATGCGATGTGGTGTGAAAACTATCACAGATTTATGATTTTGTGGGAAGCCGCGTGAGTGGTGGGAGCAGTCCGTAGGAGTCCTTCAGGACCTGGCTGCGGACGGCACGACCCGCAGGGGCACGCCCTATTCTTTTTCTACAATACCTCCGCTCACCTTCTCACCGTTTTCATATTTGTATTGCATAACGACATTTTCTTCTTCATCGTAAAAGATCATGTCGCCATGTATCTTACCATCTTTAAACGCTGTGATTTTCTGAATCTTTCCTCTATTTGTAAATTCTGTGACTTCACCATGTATCACACCATTTTTATAGGTCATTTCTTTTACTGCTCTACCATTTTTGAAGGTAGCATACATGCCATGGTATTCATTATTCAGATAATGGATACGCGTTTCTACCTGTCCGCGATTAGAGAATTCTAGATGCAAGCCATTTAATGCTCCATTGCTATAACTAGAGAGACTTTTGACTCTTCTAGTCTGCGGATCATATACGGTCCATGCTCCATTTTTGTTCCCATTGGAGACGAAACCGTCTTCCATCAATTCGCCATTGCTATCTGTTTTAAAAGCTCTGGTGATTGCGCCATTACTTTCCGTCTTATAACCGGTGAGATCTAGATTTCCAATATCTGCGCTACCACCGGAACCGCATGCAAATAGACTAAGTAGTAAACCAAAACCAAGTAGATGCTTCATATGAGTCATTTTAAGTAGTAGCGAAAATAAAAGATTCAATTGTATTTTACAAATGCACAAATTAAGTATTTGATTATCAATATGCTAGAGAATTTGCTTACAATCTTAATTTAATATTAAAAATTATTATTATTTGTAATCAATTCATATAAATTCATTTACATATTATATTTTTTTATATATTTGGATTAAGAAAGAAAACTACATGTTGCATTTTAAATTTGATGCTGAGTTAGCTCAGCCTAGCCTAAGGCTTCAGGACAAGTCCGTGGTGGTAAGCTACGCAGATAGTGAGAAGAAAGATCTTGCAATCCAAAATGCCCTTTTTGAGAAGCTGTACAATAACAAGAGTTGTTTGTACATTATTCCAGATGATTCAAATCCGCAGAGTCTACTCCAGTTCTTTAAAAAGCACAATTTATCACAGCTGTGTTTGCATATTGCTCAAAACTCTCCCATCAGAAGTAATGAAATAGATCGACTTGGTTTTCAAGAAGAAGAAAGGGATGAGATTACAAAAGAACAAATTGAAAAATTAGAAACTTGGTTAGATGAAGAGAATGCAATTGCGTTTGAGAATTTTGACAAACTCCATAGTAAGTTGTTTGGGAATCTTACTAGACTCAATTTAATAGAATCGTATAAAAGAGCACAAGAAGAGACTGGCGGGATAGAAACCAGACTGAAAACTAACTCTGAGCAACTTGAGTTAAATAAGGATGAGTTTTGGAAATTAAGGGAAACAATTGTTGACGCTGCCCATGTATTTAAACCTGCATATAGAAAAGAATCCTTGACTTTAAGTTTTCCAATAAAACTTATGGATACACTCAAACAAAGCAAGGATATTGATGGCTTAGTTGTAGACTTGCTGGGCTTTCAGAAAGAATTAGCAGCGGTGTTAAAGGAAATGCGGCAGTATCTGGTAAAGAAGAGAGATGATCTATTCTCTTCATGTTTTAACAAGGTTTCTAATTGTATACAAGAATTGTCCTTACTCAAGGAAAGCTACCTGCTGGAAAGTAATGAAGATCAAGTGTTTATGCAGGATCTAATGAAGCGATACAATGCGCTGATTGTTCTTCTGAATACAGATGAATTCCTTGCAGATTCTATTCATACGCACACATTAGAAAATCCGCATGATCTCATTAGAGAATTAGAATCATTAATAGAGGCTTTGCGAAATTTAAAGCATATAGACTCTACTAAAATTGACAGATATCTTTCTAGGCTAAATAAGCACAATCTTACAGACAAACATTTTGAAAATTTACAATCGCGCATCGCGCATATTGTAAAGAAGGTTCAAAACAAAAATATTCTTAGTAGTCCCTATGATAATGATGCGTTCACGCTTCAATTGCAATTCCAGTCGCTGGAGAATATTCATAAGGAGTTAGAAACTATCAATCATTACTTAATAGATAATAGAGGCTTTGCTGAATGGAAAATCTATAAAAAGACGCAAGGTGCCATTCTAGAAGATCTGCTTAATGAAATGGAAGAATACCCTGCTCAGAACTGGATAGTCATTTTTGAAGCTTGGTATATATTAAAGATCCTTTCAAGAGATGAAAGTTTCCAAAAATCCTTTAATGGAGATGCCTTAAGTTTTGTCTCAAGACTTAACACAATCGTACTAGAAAAGAAATTGGCTTTTATCCAACAGCTGGCAAAGAAAAATAGAGATATTGCTAAACAACAACTTTTAAAATCCAATAAAGAAACATATGCGGATCTTTTTAGAAAGGAGACTTCAGAGTTTACTTCTTGGAAAGATTTGTTAATATCTCAGAGCAAATTTTTATCTACCTTCTTCCCTATCATTATTATTAATGACTCCACAGCAAAGGAACTAGGCTTCATAAAACAACCCGTTTTTGATACAATCTTCTTTGACGATGCATTGCGCTTAAAGTATATTGACCTATATCATCTTCAGAACATTAGTAATCACTTCCAACTCTTTGACACTGCTACAATAGATGTTATTGCTGAACGTAAGGATATAGTGGGCAATCTGGATCCAAAGAATACCAAATCATGTACCTTGGATTTACCTATGCCTTTTGCATTAAAGAACTTGAAAGAATATGGTACTATAAAGCGTTTGAACTTTTGCAAGAAGATATCCAAAAACATTATCGCGTTCAATACGAATTTACGATTGTTCCAAGCAAAAAACCTAAGTGTGATTTCCTTTTGGTCAGGATTTAAAAATGATCTGTTCCTAGAACAGTTTAGGCAATATGGGATTAAAGAAATTGTTGTAGACGATAAAGAAAATAGAATTATTGAAGCATTGTTAGATCCAGAAAATATAAATGTTCTATTGTACTCTGACGGATTGCTAAATTCAGAAAAAAGGGAATTCTATGCGTGGCAGCAAAATTTAGTAGAGTGTTTACAAAGCGCTGGCGTACACTGTTACGACAGCTGGACAGACGAGTTAATCCAAAATGGGACGGGAGTGATTCTAAATGTTCTAGAGGAGATTAAACTTTTGCTCTTGAAAAAGGAGCAAGAGTCAAAAATAAATCAATTACGCCTTGAGAATTCAATAGAACAAATTGAACAGCATTCATAAGTCTTAATCTCTCTGATTTTTCTTAAATCCTAGAAAAGAATTGTTCATATTGTGCTTGTGAAAACGAAGGCACTTGACAAGCTCACCCTCGAAGATTATTTAGGCAATCTAAAATATAGCCAGCGGGACGGTAAAAAGACCATTTTTGATCCTATACGAAAACGATATTTTATTTTCACGCCGGAAGAGTTAACCAGACAACTTATAATCCAACATTTCCTTGTCAAAATAGAATGGCCACAAAATCTAATCTCCATAGAGAAGGAATTTAGCCTTTATAGACGCAAGAGGCGTTATGACCTAGTGTTTTATAAGGACGCAAATACTCCCGCGATTCTGGTAGAATGTAAGGCGCCTAATATTAATTTATCAAATACTACATTTGAACAGGTGGCGAATTACAATCTGGCCCTCAAAGTTCCGTATTTACTCGTGAGTAATTGTAGAGAGAGTTTCTTTTTTGCAATGGATTTTGAAGAAAAGCGCTTTAATGCCTTGGAGTCCATAGGTTTATATACAGATTATTAGCTGTTAAAGACAGTGCAAAATTGTTCCTATTGGCTATTGAAAAAAAGTATATTTGATTCTATTAAATAAACTAACCAATTGAGTAAAGAAAAGATTCTATTAACAGGTGCAAATGGCCAGATTGGTACAGTTTTGTCAGCTGAACTCAGAAAAGTTTATGGCACAGAGAATGTTATTACTTCTGATATCACTAAACCAAAAAGTAATCTTGGGCCCTTTTGCTTTATAGACATCTTGAATAAGCAAAGGCTCATAGAGCAAGTAAAAGAATTAGAAATCACGCAGGTTTATCATCTAGCTGCCATCTTATCTGCTAGTGGAGAATGGAATCCACTCAAGACCTGGGATGTCAATTTTAATGGATTATTAACTGTACTCAATTTGGGTAAAGAAGGTATCATTGATAAAATATTTTTCCCAAGTACGATTGCTGTATTTGGGAAAACGACACCGCGCGTTAACACAAACCAAGATGTTCCATTGCTACCAACGACTGTTTATGGAATGAGTAAGGCTACTGGAGAAAATTGGTGTAACTATTATCACAAGAGATATGGGGTGGATGTTCGCTCAGTAAGATACCCTGGAATTATAGGTCATCAGTCAATTCCTAGTGGTGGTACTACGGATTATGCTGTGGAGATTTATCATTCAGCAATTGCAGGTAAAGAATACACATGTTTTTTGGATAAGGATACAAGGCTGCCAATGATGTATATGCCTGATGCTGTTAGGGCTACTATTGAACTCATGGAGTCACCCAAAGAAAAAATCAACATCCGCTATGGTTACAACCTTGCTGCGATGAGTTTTACTCCAGCAGAAATTTACTCGGAGATAGTTAAGTACTATCCAGATTTTAAAATCGTGTACAAGCCAGATTTTCGACAAGAAATTGCGGAATCTTGGTCAGAGAGTATTGATGATTCTGAAGCAAGAGCTGACTGGAATTGGCAGCATGCATATGATCTTGAAAAAATGACAAAAGATATGATTGAGAACTTAACAAAGAAGTCATGAATGAAACAATATTAAAAGATCTTCAAAAGGAAATTCAGGAAATTAGAGACTCTGGACTCTTTAAGGAAGAACGTATCATTACATCCAAACAGAAAGCATCCATTGAAACCAATAAAGGCCAGCAGGTATTAAATTTTTGTGCTAATAATTATTTAGGATTGTCTTCAGATGCAAAAGTTCTAGACGCTGCTAAGCGCACAATAGATTCACATGGATTTGGGATGTCATCTGTTCGATTCATTTGTGGGACGCAAGATATTCACAAGGAACTTGAAAAAAAGATAGCAACATATGTAGGTACAGAGGATGCCATTCTTTATGCTGCAGCCTTTGATGCGAATGGCGGGTTATTTGAGCCTTTATTAGGTGCAGAAGATGCCATTATATCTGACCAATTAAATCATGCTTCTATAATAGATGGTATTCGGCTATGCAAAGCCAAGCGTTACAGGTTTCTCAACAATGACATGAGTGATCTTGAACAAAAACTAAAAGATGCAAAAGCAGATGGTGCAAGAAGAATACTGGTTGCAACAGATGGCGTCTTTTCTATGGATGGTATCATTGCCCAAGTAGATAAAATATGTAAGCTAGCTAAACAATATGACGCTTTGGTTATGGTGGACGATTGCCATGCTACAGGTTTTGTAGGAAAAACAGGAAGAGGATCAGCAGAACATGCTGGTGTTTTTGGTCAGGTAGATATTATCACTGGAACATTTGGAAAAGCATTGGGAGGAGCCTCCGGGGGATTCACTGCTGCCAACAAAGAGATTGTAGAAATCCTACGCCAGAAGAGTAGACCTTATTTATTCTCTAACACTTTGGCTCCATCCATTGTAGGTGCTTCATTACATGTACTTGAAGAGCTAAGTCAGTCCACTGTTCTCAGAGATACGCTGGAAGAAAATACAAAACTATTTAGGTCAATGATGACTGAGGCAGGATTTGACATTGTACCAGGTACACATCCAATAGTGCCTATCATGCTGTATGATGCTAAGCTTGCTCAGGATTTTTCTAATGCATTGCTTGAGGAAGGAATCTATGTGATAGGTTTCTTTTATCCAGTAGTTCCAAAAGAAAAGGCAAGGATTCGTACACAGATTTCTGCAGGCCATAGTAAAACAGATATTCTAAAAGCAGTGGAAGCATTTAAAAAGATTGGTAAACGATTAAGCGTTATATAAAAAACAGGGATAAAACGAACAAACCTATGAACGAACAATTAAACTGGAACTATGAAGAATTTTTATGCTTTTTATTAATCCATTCTTCGTATGCCGACATGGAATTTTCCAACGATGAGAAAGTATTAATCATTAACAAATATGGTGAAGAGACTTATCATAAGATGAATAATATTTATGACGACATGGGTGATTATGAAAAGTTAGAAACTATTCTAAAATACAAAGGAGTCTACTACCCTACTACTGATAGAAAGGGAGAAATTCTAAATGAGATTGATAAATTATTTGAAGCCGATGGCAATTATAGTAAGTTAGAAAAAACGCAAATGCTTTTTTTAAATAAACTTTTATAGGCGAAAATACTAGTCTGATTTGCGTTTCATTAAGGGGACTTCCTTGACAACTAATTGTATCATGTTTGATAATTTTTCCTCGAACAGCACAATTTTATTTTTCTTCATTTCTTCTATAACGAGATCTGTATAATGTCTTATAGTAATTAATTCAAGGTCATTATCTACAAGAACATTAAAGTCCTCCTCAAGATCAACTAATAAATTTTCAAGTTTGTCCATCTGTTTAGTTACGCAGATTGAAAAGCTAATTGCAGTATTGCGCATCAGGTTAACTTTCACTCTATGCTTAGCAACTACTGAAAAAATCTTAGTTAAATGCGACTCAGCGACAAATGAAAAATCTTTAGAAGAAATGTGTATCAATGCTTGATTCTGATCTAAGACAATGATAGGTGGATAGATTAAACTTTGCACATTTGAGATAACGGTACCTTGTGCATCTGGATTAATAAAGGATTTAACATGAAGAGGTATAGACTTATTTTGTAGCGGTTTAATTGTTTTTGGATGTATAACCTTTGCTCCGTAGTAGGTCATTTCTATTGCCTCCATGAATGAAAGTCTTTCAATTAAGTTCACATTATCAAACACACTAGGATCTCCAGTCATCACACCATTTACATTCTTCCATATTGTCAAACTTTCTGCAGGTAAACAGTAGGCAAATATTGCACCTGTAAAGTCTGATCCTTCCCTTCCAAGCGTAGACGTGTTATTTTCACTTGTAGATCCAATAAACCCTTGAGTAACAAATAGTTTTCCGTCTGAAATTTTTGGAAGTAATTTAGTCTCAATATTGTTCTGTGTTTTATCCCAATTTACTTTGGCCTCCATGTATGTGTCATCGGTCATAACGATATCACGTACATCAAGAAATTCAGCGTTCAAACCAATTTTTACTAAGTAGGCAGCTAGGATTGTTGAAGAAAGCAATTCCCCTACTGAGACTATTTGGTCATAATAATATGCGTATTGGTCAATAGGCTCTTCCTCCAAAACCCATTCAATCGTCACAAAAAGTTCATTCAAATCATCTAAGGCGTCTTGATGGAGTTGAAGTTCTGTGGCAATTGATATATGCTGGTCTTTAAATAGGCTAAAGTGCTCTGTGGTATCTTCAGCATTATAGTAAGCATTGACTAATTTCTCTAATAGATTTGTTGTTTTGCCCAAAGCGGAAACTACAATAAGGGATGGGCTAGGCAGTCTATTTTTTACTATACTTCCAATGTTTTCAATCGATATTGCATCTTTTACTGACGCACCTCCAAATTTGTGTACTTGCACTGCTTCAAAATTCATGTAAATATAAGTTTACTTAGCAATTAAGAACAGCTAAGATTTATTATTTTGCAAGGTCAAAATTAACAATGGGTCCAGAATTAGAAATTTCGCTTCGTTTGATGCTAGTAGGAATGACTACCGTCTTTCTTATCTTATTTATAGTGATACTGAGCTCAAAATTGCTTATTTCAATTATCAATCATTATGAGCCTGTTGAAACTAATACAAAACGTAACGAAAGAGAACAGTTCATTCCGAATGATATTAAGTCAGTAATCGACAAGGCTGTCCATCAAATTTCTGGTGGTAAAGCTAAAATTGAAAAGATTCAAAAAATTGACTAGTGTCAATAATTTAAGTGTATGGTAGGTAGAAGAAAAGAAATAAAACTCGCACTTGTATATCGCGATATGTGGCAGTCATCTGGAAAGTATGTTCCCAGAATAGATCAGTTAGTGCGAGTAGCACAACCCATAATTGATATGGGGTGCTTTGATAGAGTGGAAACAAATGGTGGAGGCTTTGAGCAAGTAAATTTGTTGTTTGGCCAAAACCCAAATACGGCAGTACGTCAATGGACCCAGCCATTCAATGATGCGGGGATACAAACCCAGATGCTAGAACGTGGATTAAACGGAATACGGATGAGCCCTGTTCCAGCGGATGTGCGGCGATTGATGTTCAAGGTAAAGAAGTTGCAAGGAACAGATATTTCTAGGTCATTTGATGGTTTGAATAATCCTCAAAATCTAGAGCTTTCTTTCAAATATGCTAAGGAAGGGGGCATGATTGCACAGGCTGCACTTAGTCTAACCTATTCCAAGTTACACACAGTAGACTATTATATCAACTTAGCTGATGCATACTTAGAATTGGGAGCAGAAGAAATATGTATAAAGGATATGGCTGGTATAGGAAGGCCTGATTCTATAGGAAAGTTAGTTAAAGGAATCAGAGAAAGACATCCAGATATTATTATACAATATCACGGTCATTCCACTCCCGGGTTTTCTGTTGCTTCCTCACTAGAAGCAGCTAGAAATGGAGCTGATATTATTGATGTAGGGATGGAACCACTTTCATGGGGAACAGGTCATGCAGATTTACTTACGATTCATGCGATGCTAGAAGATGCGGGTTTTGTCGTTAAGGACATAAACATGGATGCCTATATGCAGGTTCGTAAATTGAGTCAGGAATTCATAGATGACTTTTTGGGATTGTATATTAATCCCAAAAATCGCTTCATGAATTCATTGCTAATAGGTCCAGGCTTGCCAGGAGGTATGATGGGAAGTTTAATGGCGGATCTTGAATCCAATTTATCAAGCGTCAACAAATGGTTAGATAAGAATGGAAAAGAGAAGATGACACAGGATGAATTACTGATCAAGTTATTTGAAGAAGTAAAATATGTTTGGCCAAGATTGGGTTACCCTCCTCTTGTAACGCCGTTTAGTCAATATGTAAAGAATGCATCTTTGATGAATGTTATGCAGCTTATAAAAGGCAGAGAGAGATGGTCAATGATAGATGAGAGTACGTGGGGTATGATTACAGGAAAGTCCGGCAAGTTATTAGGACCGCTAGATGCGAAAATATTGGAATTGGCGAAGCAACAGGATCGCGAATTTTATACAGGTAAGCCTCAGGATCTATATGCAGATGAGTTAGATCTTTATAGAGAAAAGATGAAAGAGCAAGGATGGGCGCATGGGCAGGATGATGAAGAATTACTAGAGTATGCCATGCATCCTAAGCAGTATGAAGATTTCAAGAGTGGCAAAGCTGCGCAATCTTTTCAAGAAGATATTACAAAAAGACGTAACAAGGCCAATCTTCCAGCTCAGGGAGGTGTAGCTGATTTACCTACAGAAATGACAATAGATGTAGGAGGTTCTAAATACAAGGTAAACGTATCTTATCCGGGCACTGTGGCTGGATCAGATTCATCCATAAGCAAAACGGCAAGTCCTGCAATGGATGACGGGTCGGCTGTGTATATTTTAGCACCATTGGAGGGGAAATTTTATCTAACCAAGGATAATTCAGATTCCGCAATCAAGGAAGGCGATAAAATAAATGTAGGCGATACGATAGCATATA
This sequence comes from uncultured Saprospiraceae bacterium, assembly GCA_937967615.1. Lineage (GTDB taxonomy): Bacteria > Bacteroidota > Bacteroidia > Chitinophagales > Saprospiraceae > CALCMJ01. The sequence goes on along the minus strand of CALCMJ010000104.1, from coordinate 3,574 downwards.
TTGAATCAATGAAAGTGATTAATGCAATAGTATCAGATAAGGCAGGCACTGTAAGTAAAATACTTATATCTCATGGCGAAGAGGTAGATGAGGATGACCAAATAATAAAACTAGTATAGTGGAGATATTTGAACGATTGTATGAGATGACTGCGTTGCAGGAAATTGGCCAAAATCCACTTTCCCTATTCATGCTACTTTTAGCTTTTGGAATACTGTATTTGGGTATTGCAAAACGCTATGAGCCCCTACTATTAGTCCCTATTGGATTTGGAGTTTTACTTGCTAATTTCCCAGGGGGAAATATGGCGGTGACTCAGGCTACTGAGGCAAATAATATTATGCATCTCACACTCATTGAGATAGCCAAAGATCATGGTATCATGAACATGTTATATTATGCTCTTATAAAAACGGGCTTATTACCACCTCTTATTTTCATGGGTGTAGGAGCGATGACCGATTTTGGTCCTTTATTAAGAAATTTACGTTTAGCCTTTTTTGGTGCTGCGGCACAGATAGGGATCTTCAGTATTCTTTTTGCAGCAATAGCGATAGGTTTTGAGCCAAAGGAAGCAGCTGCCCTAGGAATTATAGGAGGTGCAGATGGTCCAACTGCAATTTATACAGCTATAATACTTGCGCCAGATTTATTGGGACCAATTGCGATTGCAGCTTATTCCTACATGGCATTAGTTCCTGTCATCATTCCATTGGTGGTAAGGTTTTCAGTTAGTAAGAAGGAGCTTAAAATTAATATGAAGCAGCAGGACAAGTTGTATCCGTCCAAAGTTCAGATAAAAAACATAAAGAAGGTAAAGGTGATATTCCCTTTAATGATAGGAACCATTGTTGCCATTCTTGTACCTACAGCAACACCATTAGTTGGGCTCTTACTTTTTGGTAATCTGATTAAAGAGATAGGAAAAGATACATCACGACTTTTTCAGGCGGCATCAGAAACAATAATGAATACTGCAACTATCTTTTTAGGATTAACTGTAGGAGCAACGATGACTGCAAATACCTTTTTGAATTCAAAGACGCTCATGATTGTGGGAGGTGGCTTTCTCGCATTTGCAATTTCCATATTGGGAGGCATCTTTGCGGTTAAGATTTACAATCTTTTTTCGAAGAAAAAGATCAATCCGTTAATAGGTGCTACTGGGCTTAGTGCCGTACCAATGGCAAGTAGAGTAGCAAATGAGATAGCCTTAAAACACGACTCGTCGAATCATTTATTACAATATGCTATGTCTTCAAACATATCAGGAGTGATAGGTTCTGCTGTTGCTGCAGGTGTGCTCATCTCTGTTTTGGGTTAAAATCATCAGTTTTTGCATTTTTTTTCAAAATACTTGCTCTATTTTAAAATAAATCACTGGAAAAATGACTTTATATAAGTGAATGCGTCTCATTAGAGAAACATTTAGTAGTTTTTTCATACTGGTCCGATTTCAGAAGCTATCGTTGGATAGCTTCTTTTTTTTGCCCTTAATTAAAAAGTCTACATTTGTGTTTTTAATGAGATTAGGTCAGAAGGAAATTTCCTATTGCCGAATTTCAGTTTTTTAAACTTTTTAAATTTTTATTATGAATATTTTTGTTGCTAAGTTGAACTATTCAACGCAACCTGACTCACTAAGAAACCTTTTCGAAGAATTTGGTGAAGTTGAAAATTGTAAAGTTATCATGGATAAGTTTACAGGAAAATCTAAAGGCTACGGCTTTGTAGAAATGCCTAACGACGGAGAAGCACTAGCTGCTATTCAAACATTGAATGATTCTTCGTTAGATGGAAATCAGATTGTAGTTAAGCAATCTGCTCCTAAACCGCAAAATGACAGGGGAAATAACCGTTACTAACGGTTTGAAACATACAATTTAGATTACGCCACTTTCATTTTTGGAAGTGGCTTTTTTTATGGAGGTCTTTAATACCCTATCCCAAAATACATTACTTACACCGAAGCCCTTGTCTGGGTCAACAAAATGATGATCCATGTGGTTCTTTTTAAGCATTTGCCAGAGTTTGGATTTCTTTCCAAACGTTGCATGATGTAGGCCATAATGCAGTAAGTCATAACCAAGATACCCTAAGATAAATCCTGCGAAGAATGCGGATAGAGCAAATGCGCTAAAAAAGAGGGTAAAGAAAAAGTAAAACCCTGTAGCAAGCGGAATACTCATGATTGGAGGTAGAACTAATCGCTTTGCATCATTTGGGTAATCATGGTGAATTCCATGTATCATAAAATGAATATACTCTTGGAATTCTGTAGTGGGATTAAAATGAAAAACCCATCTATGAAATACATATTCAGTTATAGTCCAGATCCCGAGGCCAAAAAGGAAATATTTCAGGAATTGGATAATTGTGCAGTCATATATGGAAAATGCGGAATAAATGAAATATATGATAACTGGTAAGAAAACCAGTGCTGGAGTCCACCATTTAGTTTTAGTTAATTCATTTAGGAGGTTGTTAGAGAATATTCGTACTGAAACATTTTCACCACTCTTGTATAATGACTGATTTTTCGACATAATCCATTGTTAGAACATCCAAGATACTTATATATTGATTTTTAGTTTAATATCGTAATATTATCTTTGGAAAATAAATATGGAAGCTGAAATTCAAAAAATACTATCTAATAAGCAGCTCAAAAAAACAGATACGCGAGAGCGGGTACTGAAGGCTTTTCTATCAAGTAGTCATGCTTTAAGTAATCAAGATTTAGAGACTAACTTTGACTACGTTGATAGGGTTACACTTTACCGTACAATTAAAACATTTGAAGAAAAAGGGATAATTCATCAGGCGCTTGATGGCACAGATGTTAACAAATACGCGTTATGCTCAGATCGCTGTAGTCCAAGCAAGCATCAGGACTTTCATGCACATTTTACCTGTTCACAGTGCAAGTCTACAATTTGCCTAGAAGATGTCGTCATACCACAGCTTCAGATTCCTTCAGGCTTTAATCTTTTGAATACGAATATCATCTTGAATGGATTGTGTGATTCTTGTTCTTCCTAAGCTTTTTCATAATTTATCTTCTCGATGGCTTATATTTTATCATTAAATGTGCCCACAGAGATCTTGAGATTCGTAATAATTTAAAAAAGAAGGCGAAATATAAGAAGAAGACAAATGCTAGCATGGAATTTATAGTCCAATCAAAATAGAAAACGAGCAGGAGGGCTAGGGGTAAATAGACTAGGCATGCAATACCGTATGATAAAAACATGGCACCGAAGTAGAATCCAGGCTCAGGTTCAAAGCTCTGATTGCAGTTTGTACAGCGATCGTTCATATCTAAAGGCTTCATGACCATAAATGGCTCTTTAAACATCTTTGACATACGGCATTTAGGGCAGCTGTAAGTCCAAATGTGTTTAAAAGAGTACGAAGTCATATATTATGAGATTTCGATCAATACAAGACGTTTAAGAGGTATTAGGCTTAGGTATATGCTTTCAAGCTTTTAACCATATACTAATAAACAAAAAGAACCCTCAATTTATAATAATCGAGGGTTCTACTATTTATGCGGAAGAGGAGGGATTCG
>CALCMJ010000103.1 GCA_937967615.1 uncultured Saprospiraceae bacterium | reverse complement strand
CTTGCGAGTCTCCCCAGGCTGGACCCGTTGCCCCTGCGTATACAACATTTGAATTTTCGCTGCTGATCCGGATCCTATGAATAATTTTTGTTTTTTCAAGACCCATCCGATGCCAGTTCTTTCCTCCGTCAATCGTCTTATATATTCCACCTCCAGAGTTATGAGAATTTCTAGGATTCCCTTCACCTGTTCCTACCCAAATTTCGTCGGGATTATTTTGATTAATTTTTAGAGATCCAATAGATTGAGTTTCAGCTTCATCAAAGATGGGATCCCAGGTGATTCCTCCATTTTCAGATGACCATACACCTCCAGAGGCTGTTCCTATAAATATTCTGTCTTCATCACTGAGGTCTACATCAATTGCAGTAACCCGTCCGCTCATTCCTGCGGGACCAATGTTTCTTATCTTTATTTTTTCCAGAATATCCTTATGTAAATCTTGCCCGATCAAAAAAGATCCGAAGCAGAGAAAGGTCAACACAACAATTAGCTTTTTCATATGTTATTTTTTAGCTCTTACTTTGAGCATCTGTCTCTAAATTATAAAAGGGAAGTTAATTCCAAACAAATTAATGAATAGGTTTTTAGTCACATTCTTGTTTTTACTCGATTATATAGACTAAATGTGTCTCCTAGAGAGTTTTATCGTAGAAAAACGGGATGAATTATGCTCAGATAAGTAAATTTACCATGGATTAACCAATAGCGAATGCGGGGCAGAAAATATTTAGTTTTTATAATTACAATGTGCTTTTTCTCATCTAATCTGACCTCACAGATTACGAATGGGCTTTTGGTCAATTATAATTTTGATAATAATTTAGAAGATTCCACTCCTAATGGATTTGATGCTACAGCGTTTGGGACCAATTTTACTGCTGACAGATTTGGGAATATAAATTCCGCAATATTTTTTGACGGGGTTACTGATTTTGTGGAGATGGCCAATACCAATGTATTAAAACCAGATTTTCCTTTTTCCATCTCAGTTTGGATTAATCCTTCAACTATTGAAGACTCAAACTCAAATGTCAGTTATGGAATAGTAAATACATGCTTTGTAGAAAACAATTATCATGGAGCTTGGCTGGTGATTCCAAATAACGGAAACAAACGGATGAGTTCAGGGTATGGAGATGGCTCTGGTTGTACAGGGCCTAACTGCAGAAGATCCACTTCTTCAATTTGTGAATTGAGAGAAGACATTTGGATTCATGTTGTTGCTATATGGGACTCACCTACTTTAACGAGAATATATCTTAATACAGAATTACAGATGACAGTTACTAGTGGAACTGGAGATTTAAACATTGCGTACACAAGTGATCCAGGTGTTCTTGGAAAAACAGATAGTAATAGTATTCCAGGTTTTCTTGATAACCATTATCATGGATCGCTTGATGATTTTTATATGTGGGACCGTATTCTTACAGAAGATGAAATTCAGGAGTTGTATGATTTTAATGCAAAGCCTTTAATAGAATTTGACGCGAGTACGGATTCTGTCACGTGCAATGTGGATGAGGTAGACTTACAAATCCAAGCAGCATCTATTTACAATTACACAATTAATGGTGCACCTATTGATTTAAACTCACTTCCAAAACTTAGTGGAGGAACTTATACAATTGTCGCGAGTGATGGAAATTGTACATCTACCCAAATCCTTGAAGTACCTTACGACACACTTGTACCTACACTTGACATCAACATAGGTAATATTACTTGTGAAAATCCTGCAGCACAATTGTCAGCTTCCTTTCATCCAGATATACTGAGTTATAATTGGTGGAGTGTAAGTGGATCATTAATAGCACAGGGGGAAGATGCTGAGATTGATGAAATAGGAAATTATTTCTTAATAGCAGTAGCGGATAACGGATGTACAGAAACCTATGAATTTGAAGTGACGGAAGATATTGCAGAACCCACAGTGAGTCTTAGTACTACAGAAATCACTTGTGATAGCCCAGCAATTGTAACGGCAAGTCAAGAGAGTTCAGATTATATTATTGAATGGACCCAATTTGGAGTATTTGTTTCTGATGATTTTAGTTTTACAACAGACATAGAGGGTCCTTATCTAGCGACGGTTACAGATACGACAAATGGTTGCACAACTATGATGAGTATAAATGTTATTGGGAATGTTGTACCTATCACAGGTGTAGACTTTGACCTTGTTCAAGAATGCGATGAATTAGAAGTGCTCTTTAATTTCAATAATGCGATAGGTGGTGTTGGCCCTTTTACCATGACATCTAGTGCGATAGATATTCAAGGAGATTTATTTTTTAATCTGGGTATGAATAATATAAACATTGTAGATAGTCAGGGTTGTTCTTATGACTCTGTATTTGTCATAGAAAGCTTAGTAGGGATTAATGACTTTAACTATAATTTAGAAATAGATTGTGAAAAACTTTTAAGCAGGATTGTCTATTCTTTTGATGGAGGTACAGCCCCATTTAGTGTTCAACATAGTGGCATTGAGATAGATGGTGAAATATATTTTGATGCTGGTGATCATTGGGTTTCTATTGTGGATGGCAATCAATGCATTTTCACGGAAAACTTTACTGCCGAAACCATTACTGCTGTTGGAAATCTAGAATTTACTTGGTCAGGCGAATGTGGAGATGATGCTTTACTTCTCCAAGGAGTTTTCGATTCTAACAATGGCAACTTTCCCTTTTTTGAAGCCACTTCAGGTGAGTTGTTTTCCACTGGTCCTCCATTTCCAATTAAATTTACTGCAGGAGAGCATTTCCTAACGGTGCGCAGTTTCCTAGGAAACTGTCTTTACGATACGACTTTTTTTGTTGAGCTTATTCCTGCAATTGATGATGTGGAATATTCATTGAGTCAGGGTTGTGAAACAGGACAAGCGGAATTTGTTATTAGCAATATAATAGGAGGAACTGCACCCTTTTCCATTGAGGCCATAACAGGGATTCAAGATGGTGATAGTTATTTTTTCGATTCAGGGATGCATACGATTATGGTAACTGATGCAAATGGATGCATGTTTGAAATAGATATAGATGTTGACCCAATTACTGCTCTTATATTAGAAGATATTCCTGATATGCAAATAGAGTGGCCCGATTCTGTTTTTCTGAATATTATTACAAACAGGAATGATGATCAGATTATTATAAGCAGCTGGTCAGGTTATGAAAACTTAAGTTGTACGGATTGCATAAGCACTCGTCTAGCTCCAGACAGAGATGTTACTATAATATATTCAGTAGAAGATATCTTTGGCTGTGTACGGGAACAAGAAGTATTTATCCAAGTGAGCAAGAGTGTAGATATTTATATACCCAATATATTTTCTCCAAATAATGATGGTAGAAATGACTTTTTTAATTTCTTCCCTAAAGAAGATATTATTGCTAGCATCAATTTTTTCAATATTTATGACAGGTGGGGAAATCTAGTACATAATGCTGAAAAACTATCAGATCCAAATGCATATGAAGGCTGGGATGGTAAGATGAATGATAAAGAGGTTATTCCTGGTGTATATGTCTTTATCATAGAAGCAGAACTTGTCAATGGAGAAATAGTTACAAGAAAAGGTGATTTTACTCTCGTCCGATAATCAAATAAGTAAGTTTTCTAGTTAATACCGCGTGAGTTGCCTGGAAGGCCACGAGCATAGCGAGTGGGTCCCGCAGGGACCGAGCTGACCAGCGAGTCAGGAAGGGAACGACCTGGAGTGTGTGCAACACACGGAGGGGCACGCCCAGATTGAATTATGAATTATGAAAGAGGAATGTAGAATTATGAATGATGAATTATGAATGTAGAATGTAGAATGTAGAATGTAGAATTATGAAAGAGGAATTATGAAATTATGGATTATGAAATATGAATGTAGAATTATGAAGGAGGGATTATGAATGTAGAATTATGGGTTAGGGATTATGAAAAAGGGAATGAAAGAAGAATTATGGATGTAGAATTATGAGATTATGGGAAGGAGAACGTCCAAACGATGCTGATATGCTAGGAAATCAAGATAAAAATTAAGAATACGAATTGTGTTTTATGCTTCAATATTATCTACCTTTGGGATGGAATCATGGAATTTATACATCCCGCTTTTTTATGGGCCTTGGCCGCTTTGATAATTCCGATTATCATTCATCTCTTCTTCTTCAGGAGGTTCAAGAAGGTATACTTTACCAATGTGAAGTTTCTAAAAGAACTGAAGGAAGAAACTTCCAATAGAAATAGATTAAAAAATCTTCTTATTCTTCTTTCGCGCTTACTGGCGCTTGCGTGTTTGGTCTTTGCATTTGCGCAACCTTTTCTCCCATCAAAAAATGGGTTTAGTGACAACACGAATGCTGTGAGTATTTTTATAGATAATTCTTTCAGTATGGAATCTCTGAGCTCAGATGTTCCACTGATAGACAAAGCGAAGAAGAAAGCAAAAGATATTATAGATGCGTATGCGAGTGAGGATAAGTTTCAAATTATCACGAATGATTTTGAGGGGCGTCACCAACGCTTAGTGAGTAAAGAAGATGCGTTAAATCTTGTTGAAGAAGTTGTTATAAGCCCAGAGGTTAAAAATTTATCACAGGTACAAAATAAACAGGAGCAGGTATTTTTACAAGCTCCAGATGAAAAACATTCTGCATATATTATTTCTGATTTCCAAAATATTATTACGGACCTCAATAGAGAACCTGATAGTACAATCAGCTATAACCTTCTCCCCTTCCAATCTGTGCAGGAGAATAATATAAGTATTGATACTGCATATTTTTTATCTCCTGTTCCTATCCTCAATCAAACAAATAAACTTGTTGTACGGGTAAAAAATCATGGAGAACAGAAGGTGGATAATGTACGCATTTCCTTATTGCAAAATGGTCAGGTAAAACCTGTGGGCACAATAAATATAGGAGCGGAGAAAACTTTATCTGATACTGTGAATGTGAGTCTTACTAAACCTGGAGTTCAAAATCTTGAATTGCAACTAACGGATTACCCAATTCAATTTGACGATAAATACAAACTCAGTTTTAATGTGCCTGAGAAGGTGCATGTTCTTGCTATTCACAATCAAGGATCAAATAGATATCTCAACGCTTTATTTTCTGGGTTAAAGTATTTTGAACTCAGCAATCAGAATGTGAATGGTATCAAGTATTCTGAATTTCCAAAAAATAATCTTATCATCTTATCAGACCTAGCTTCTATTTCTTCAGGCTTATCAAATGAACTCATCTCTTATATTAAATCTGGTGGGAATGTAATTCTCTTTCCTCCGCGTGGTGCAAACAAGGATACGTATAATGCGTTTTTAAATAATGCAGCTGCGAATAGTTTAGTAAACTGGGAAGAGTCAGAACGCGAGGTAGAAAAATTAAATACGAAAGAATTTGTATTTCAGGATGTATACAGAAGACTGGATAAAAATTTAAAACTCCCAAAAACGACGGGTAACTATTCATTTACAGACTATTCCAATAAGCCAAGTACCGGCATCATGTATTATAGAGATGGTGCAAAATATCTTTCTAGGTATACGCTAGAAAATGGAAACTTATATGTTTGTGCTTCTGCACTTTCTAAAGATAAAAACGAACTGGTTACAAATGCTGAGGTATTTGTTCCTCTCTTATATAAGGCTGCGTTGTTTACTGGGAGCAATATGAAACATGCATATGTGATAGGTAAAGATGAGTTAATAGAAGTGAAAAATAGAGAACGGGGTGATGATCTTGTTTACAAAATACAAGGGAAGCAAGAATTTATTCCTGGTCAAAATAATCTAGGGAATTCCACAATCATAGACATTAATAATATGATTAAGGAAGAAGGGATTTATCAGTTAAGTTTTGAAAACGAGGTCTTTGAGAGTTTTGCATTTAATTACGATAGAAAAGAATCTGCACTACGCTATCATTCCTTGGATGACCTTAAGAAAATGTACGGAGATTCTTATACTATTTTTGACAATGTGATGGATGCCAATTTTTCTGAAATTGTAGAGCAAAAAGAAAAAGGGATTCATTATTGGAAATGGTGTCTTATATTTGCTCTTATATTTTTATTTATTGAATCCTTATTAATACGTCTTTGGAAAAGTTAAAACTTACATGTCGCATCTAATCAAGTCAGCTACGGTAATTGCACCTGGATCTCCACATCATAAAAAGAAGCGTGATATCCTGATCGTAAAAGGAAGAATTGAAAAGATCGCCTCCAACATTAAGGATAGCAAAGCACAAATAATCAAGTCTAAAAACCTACATGTATCTATTGGGTGGTTTGACATAGGAAGTCATCATGGTGAACCAGGTCTTGAACAAAGAGAGACGTTATCTTCCTTAAATGCAACCGCCATGTCTGGAGGATATACAGGACTTGCTGTGTTTCCAAACACAAACCCTGTCGTCCAGCACAAAGGCGATATTAAATACATAAAAGAAAGTACAAAGGAATATCTCGTTGATTTCTTTCCAATAGCTGCATTGAGTAAAAATTGTGAAGGCAAGGAGATAACAGAAATGATGGATTTAAATGAGGCGGGTGCTATTGCCTTTTCAGATGGTTTAAAAAGTGTGGTGGATCCAGGTCTTCTATCTAGAGCGCTGATGTATAAAAAATCATTTGGTGGGAAGATTCTTCATCATGCTATGGATGCATCAATGGATGACAAGGGACAGATTCACGAAGGCGCGATGAGTATATCTTTAGGTCTTCCGGGCATCTCATTGCTAGCAGAGAAAACGATGGTGGAGCGCGATATAAACATTGCAGAATACACTAAGAGTGATATTATTTTTCATGGTATATCCACAGAATATGCACTTGAGGAGATAAAAGCAGCTAAGAAAAAGAAGTTGGGTGTGAGTGCTACTGTAGCCTATCTCAACTTAGTAAAAGATGATAGTAGTCTTCATGAATTTGATGTAAATCTCAAAGTACTCCCTCCTATTAGGGATCTAGAGAATCAAGCTTCCGCGATTCAGGCAGTCAAAAAGAATACGATAGATGCGATTGTCTCCAATCACTATCCACTAGAGATAGAAGAAAAGAAAAAAGAGTTTCCATATGCTGCCTTTGGTGCAAGTGGCTTGCAGACAGTTTTTGCAGCTTTGAATAGCTTTTGCAGGAAACAATTAAGTCTTGATAAAATTGTTGAGAAAATATCTGTAGGCCCTCGCAGGATACTAAATATTGATATTCCTCAAATAGAAGAAGGTGTTTCTGCGAATCTGGTAGCTTTTGATCCAGATGTAGAATGGACATTCAATTTTTCAATAAATAACTCTTTAGCTGAGAATAATCCATATCTAGGCGAAACACTTAAAGGCAAAGTAATAGCTTGTTTTAATAATGGCATTCATTTTATTTCGTCTTAGTTATTAGGGTAATATTCCAATTTTCGTTTATCTTTCCAAAAAACATAGATTTTATATGAAAAACCATGCAGTCAGATACGGTCTCTATATGGGACTGGCTTTCGTACTTTTTACATTTACCGTTTATTTTGTTTACCAAGACTTCCTCTTTAATGCCTCAGTGAGTTGGATTCCTACTGTAGCTATTAGTGGTATTTTTATGTTCCTCGCATGTAAGGCGGAGAGGGATTCGAATAATGGTTCACTTAATTTTGGAGAAGCATTTAAAACTGGATTTATAGCTTATGCAATTGGAGGTTTTATATCCATCATGGGGATGTATGTTTTGTTCAATTTTATTGATAGTTCATTAATAGATATAGGAATTGAAAAAACCTTAGAAACCCAGTTAGCTGTTGCTGAAAAGTTTGGAGCAAATGAAGAGGCTATGGCAGCTATGGAAGAACAAATGTCAGAAATGGGAAATCCATATACATTTGGAAAAATAATGTTGAGCTATGTTTTCACTTTAATATTCGGAGCTATAATTGCTGCGATTGTAGGAGCAATAAGCAAAAGAAACCCTAGAGCTTAAATTCAAATTCAAAAATAATATAGCCCGGATTTTTTTCGGGCTTTTTTTTTCTATTATGGATACAATAAAAAATAATCCTATACTCAAGCATGGACTCTTATTGGGTCTTTGTATTGCTTGTTTACATGTATTGAGCTACATGATAGAAGCAACTTATCTATTTAGTTTAATTCAAAAATTAGTTGTGGGTATTGTTCCGGCAATTATTTTCTTGTATTTGGCTGTAAGGCAGAGATTACAGATTAATGAAGGATCGCTCACTTTTGGTGAGGCCTTTCAGACTACCCTCTTTACTTATGTATTAGGAACTATCTTAGGAGCAATTTTTTATTACATTCTGGTAAATTTCATTAATCCAGATTTGGTAGTATTGGGTAGAGAGACTTTAGCGGATACAAGTTTGGAAATGATAGAGAAAATGGGAGGGCGAGTGAATGACCCCGGTGAGATAAAAAAGGTATTTACAGAGCAAATAAATCCATTCTCTTTAAGCATGACCATGTTAGACTGGTTAGGAAAATTGATGTTTCCTGGTTCAATTATTGCTTTAATTTTAGCGGTTATTGGCAAGAGAAGCTGATCTATCAATCTTTAGAATTGCAATCATTTATATTATCTTCGCCTTATGGATATTTCCGTTGTCATTCCGTTACTTAATGAAGATGAATCTCTTCCCGAACTCCATGACTGGATAGTTAGGGTTATGGAGGCGAATGGGTATAGTTACGAGATCATTTTTATTGATGATGGAAGTACTGACAATTCCTGGTCAGTAATAGAGGATCTTACCAAAAGAAACTCGAATGTCAAAGCAATACGATTCAGAAGAAATCATGGAAAATCTGCTGCACTCAACGAGGGTTTTCTAGCTTCAAAAGGGAAAGTAGTTATTACGATGGATGCGGACCTGCAGGATTCGCCAGATGAAATCCCTGAGCTTTTTAAGATGGTCATTGAGCAGAATTACGATATTGTTTCGGGTTGGAAGAAAAAGCGATTTGATCCTATTACAAAAACGATACCTACAAAGTTGTATAACGGGATGACGCGATGGATGTCTGGAATTAAGTTAAATGACATGAACTGTGGATTAAAAGCATACAAGAATGAGGTGGTCAAGAGTATTGAGGTCTATGGAGAAATGCATAGATACATTCCTGTTATTGCCAAATCCGCTGGATTTGAAAAAATAGGAGAAAAGGTTGTACAGCATCAAGCGCGAAAATATGGAGTAACCAAGTTTGGTCTTTCTAGGTTTATAAACGGACCACTGGATCTCGCTTCTATTATGTTTGTAGGGAAATTTGGTAAACGGCCGATGCACTTTTTTGGTACGATTGGTTTCAGCTTTATGTTTATTGGGATTATTACGCTGATGTATTTAAGTTTGCGAAAACTCATATGGAATGTAGGAGGGATAGCAGACAGACCTGCATTCTTTTTTGGAATGCTTCTAACTATTGTAGGTGTGCAACTTTTTATTGCTGGATTTCTTGCTGAACTAATTGCAAGGAATGCAAGTGAGCGAAATAATTATTCAGTAGCAGAAACTATAGGCATTAAAGATGGCGTTTAAGTTACTTGAAGTCGATTTGTATTATTATTTCATATCAAGATATACATGAAAATAAATATTCTTCTCTTCCTTTGTTTAAGCACCTTTGTGAACTGCAGCAAAAAAGCCAGCGTTACAAAAGGACTTTGTGATGCAGGTAGTTGTCTTGGGTTTGACATAAGACAATGCAATGAAGATGTTTTTTCATCAGCAGTGAATTCTAGCGGGAGTGTTGAGGAACGTACAGCGCAAATGACTACATGGTTACTCGAGCGATCAGTGGACGTCAATGTCAAACTCGTAGAAAATTATTATGAAGGAGTTTGTGAAGCTTGTTATATATGTCCAGAACCGCATAGGTATTTTGTGCAAGTGAAAGAAGGTTCATCAAAAGAAGCTATTAAAACGAAATTAGAAGAGTTAGAATTATTTAATCTCCTTGTTGAGGATTGTGTAAACGTATTTTGTTTTTGAAATTAGGATTGAGAAAGGAAAACTTTATAGTTAATAAACGATGACTGAGATCAAGGAAATAATTCAATCTAGTATAGAGACAAAGCAATTGCTCCTTGAAAGTAGTATCCCAGGAATACTAGCTGATATCATCAAGGAAATTGTTTCTGCTTTCAAATCTGGGAATCAAGTTCTTCTTTGCGGGAATGGTGGTAGTGCGGCGGATGCTCAGCATATTGCGAGCGAATTGTCAGGAAAGTTCTTTAAAGACCGTGCTGCTTTAAATGCAGAGGCGCTTCATGTGAACAGCTCCTACCTAACAGCTGTTGCCAATGATTATGGATATGCAAATGTATATTCAAGAGCACTTGAGGCTAAGGCAAAAAAAGGAGATGTGCTTATTGCGATGAGTACTTCAGGGAAGTCAGAGAATGTTGTAAAAGCAGTACAAAAAGGAAAAGAAATGGGCATGCTTGTGATAGCGATGACGGGTAAGAATAACGAATTAAAGTCCTACTCAGATTATAATATAGAGATACCATCAGAAGTAACACCAAGGATACAGGAATGTCATCTTTTACTAGGACATGTTATTGCTGAGCAGGTAGAAAAATTACTATTTGATTAAAAAAAAGGGTGGCTGGGTTGTAAGAGTCAAAATAACTACTGGTCAAATAATTATTTTCAGCCACCCAATCCTTAATTAAAATTTACTAGCAACAAGTGTATACTCTAATTCCTGATTAGAGAAATAGATAGTATAATCTAATTGAATGGAGTTGTCCAAGAAGAAGCCTTCTCCTTCTATGAAAGCATTATTCCCAATAGGCTGTTCTCTAATTTTAATGATTTTAAAGTTTTCTTCTTGATCGTCAATATCTGCAGAAACTACAGCCCAGTCAAAACCATCAAAGAGAGCGTCCATTGAAATATCATCATTGGAGTCATAAGAAACTGCCATTGTGAAGGGTGCGGAGACAGATATCACCTGCGCTTCATAAGTTCCTACTAGGGGTACGACATTCTGGTCATAATCTTGGCAGGAATACATGAAAAGAGTTAGTAGTAAAATCGAGTACCATTTTATCATGTTGTTGCATTTACCAACAATATATAATATGCCTTTCACAATAAAAACACCTTTAAATGTACCTTAAGAGCCATTAAGACTATTTAACAAACTGTAAGGCAATTTGGGTAATTTATTAAATTTGTTAAGAAATAATGTCTTATTTTGCAGAGCATTACATATGTAATAATATTTTAATATTTCAATTCATAATACTTCTTAACATACTTGAGCTCAAGAAAATCACATATTAATCCTAATCTGGAAAAGAAAAACAGGAAGCCTATACATCGTATGGAGAAGGTGGAAGAACTCTTGACTGGCATTCGTACAAAAAATAGGAATCTATTAGCTCAGGCAATTACATTAGTTGAGAGCAAAGATTCAAATGACAGAGAGCTTGTAGATTATATTCTAACAGAGATAGAACCAAATAGAAATAAAAATTGTGGAAGGATAGTCATCACTGGTTCGCCCGGTGCCGGGAAAAGTACTATGATTAATGCTTTGGGCAAAGAAATTATAAAAGCAGGAAAGACATTAGCGATTTTGGCAACAGATCCTAGCAGCGCTATTTCGCATGGAAGTATATTAGGAGATAAAACGCGAATGGTAGACATAGGCAATATGGATTCTGTATTCATACGCCCTACTCCATCTGGCAATTATTTAGGAGGAATAAGCAAGAGCACTTTAGAAACTATGCAAATTTGCGAAGCAGCTCATTTTGATTACATTATTTTGGAGACTGTGGGCGTAGGTCAGTCTGAATACGAAGCTTTTAAACTCTCAGATATCTTTCTTTTGTTATTGAATCCGGGTGCTGGCGATGAGATTCAAGGAATCAAAAGAGGCATAATGGAAATGGCGGATATCATTTGTATAAATAAATACGATACAGACAGCAAAGTTTTGGCGGATGCTACTGAAAAAAAATATAAGAATGCTGTACAGTTACTTCAAAATAATAGAGAAGAATGGGAAACAAAGGTCTTTAAAATATCGTCTACAGAATATGTAGGGATTGCAGATGTGTGGAAATGTATTGATGATTTTCTCAGTGAAAGAAGTAATTCAGGTTTAATGGAACGTCAACGCACAGAGAACAGTCTATCCATACTTCAGGAAAAAGCTGAGAATTATATTTTAAGTAAGCATCTTTCAAAAGAAAAAATTCAAAATATTATAGGAGCGAGTAGAACCAATATTGCCAATAATGAAATTTCATTGCTTCAAGCGATGCAAGAGATGTATGCTGAACTTGATAAGATTTTTGATGCCTCGTGAATAAAATTATAACACTATATTTTCTTTGCTTTTTTCCATTAATTGCATTCAGCCAAATTGATCCGGACAGTACTGACTTTATCTCTCCTATTCACCATGCCATTGCGATCTCAGGCAGCTTTGGAGAATTACGACCTAATCATTTCCATTCAGGTATAGACCTTAAGTCGAGCAAGGGTGTAGATGGTGATGTTGTTTTGAGTGCAGAGGAGGGATATGTTTCAAGGATAAAAATTCAGGCGAGTGGTTACGGCAATGCATTATACATTGACCATCCTAATGGATATACAACGGTCTATGCCCACCTTGCTTCATTTAATACAGAGCTTGACAGTTTTGTACGTGCAAAGCAATATGAACTAGAATCTTTCCCTTTAGATATATACCTAGGAAGTGAAGAAATAAATTTTGCAAAAGGAGACACTATTGGTTATATGGGGAATTCAGGGAGATCTTATGGAACACATTTGCATTTTGAAATAAGAGAAACAGTAAGCGAACATGTGATGAATCCATTCCTTTTTGGGATAATTCCAGAAGACACGAAGAGCCCTAAACTTAACAATGTACTTCTTTACAGTCTCGACAAAGATTTTATTCCCACAAAGAACAAGGTTCTCAAGGTTAAGAAAACGAAGTCAGGAGATCTCTATCTTTCCAATAAAGTTATAGAGATAGATGGATGGAGAATGGGGATTGCAATTGATACCTATGATTGGATGGATGGTTCGTGGAATAAGAATGGGATCTATGAAAGCAAATTGTACATTAATGACAGTTTAATTTTTAAGGTGCAATTTGATAAATTTTCATTTGAACAATCTCGTTATGCGAATGCGTGCATTGACTATGAGCGGAAACAGACAAAAGGAGGCAACAGGGTGATGAAACTTTACACGGACCCCGGGAACAAACTTCAGATATATAATAGGAATATACTAAGCGGCGTCATTCCCTTGTTTGCTGATAATTCACAGAGAGTTAAAATAGAAAGTTTGGATTTTCATGGTAACATTTCAGAAGTTAATTTTCTTGTAAAAAGAAAAGCAGAGATAAGCCCAATGGAATCAAAGGTGTTTAATTATTATTTTCATTACGACTCAGTAAACACAGTGAATTCTGGCAATGTGTATTTTAGTTTGCCAATAGGAACACTTTATAGAAATTCACTGTTTGAATTCACGCAGGATGGCCAAAACTTTTCAATAGGAAATAAAGCAATTCCATGTCATAGATATTATAATATTGAGTTTGACCTCAGCTCTGATGTTACAAACATAGACTCTAAATTATGCCTTCTATATAAAGTTGGAAATACATATAAATCGTTTGGAGGGTCAATTGAGGGTGGGATATTCAAGTCAAGGGTAAATAGATTTGGAGATTTTAAGATAGGGTTAGATACTATTCCTCCATCAATTTCTAAAGTGTCAAAGAATAGCAATTATAAACGTGGAGATTATATTGATTTTACAGTCAAGGATAATTTTGAAGTATTAGGATCTGCAAAAGATCTTAATATTAAGACTTACATTGACTCTGAATGGGTGCTGCATATCTTTGATGAAAAAAATCATAAGATCAGAATTCCTGTTCAGCCTGTTCTTCTTGAGGGCAAACACGAGCTTTTAGTAGTTGTAATAGACGATAAAGGCAATATGCAGAAACTTTCAAGTCAATTCTTTCTCAAATAATGATTTTGTTCATCTTTTTGGTGTAAATTGTTAAACAATTCGTCCCTAGGGAGGTTTACTAATAAACAAGGAATATTATGAAGATTAAGATTGGACAAAAGGTACCCAACTTTGCGCTCCAAGATCAAAACGAAACAATCATTACAAGTGAATCATTATTAGGAAAGAAGTATATACTGTTCTTTTATCCCAAAGACGACTCGCCAGGATGTACTAAGGAAGCATGCAGCATCAGAGATAACTATAAAAAGATCCAAAAAGAAGGTTTTGAAGTATTTGGTATCAGTCCTGATAAAGCAGCTAAACATAGAAAGTTCATTGACAAGTATGAATTTCAATACGATCTTTTAGCTGACCCAGAAAAAGAAACTATTAAACAGTTTGGACTTTGGGGTCCTAAAAAGTTTATGGGGAAGGAAATCATTGGCGTGTATAGGACTACTCTATTTGTGGATGAAACAGGAGTCGTAAATCAAATTATAGATAAGGTAAAAACGAAGGACCATGGTGATCAAATCTTGGAAGTTTTAAAAGGATTTATAGAGGTTTAGAATTTAGGTGAACTGTGTAAGATTGCGATAAAGATCATTGCAATCTTAATTTCAGGTCCAATTGCTTCATCAAGCCCATCATTTATTTCCCAGTCCCTAGGGTCGCCTTCCCATGCTGTGTATATATCTAAGAAGCCATACTTTTTATGGTCTACTGTCCATTCGTCATTGGTATTTTTATATTTAGATCTGAGTCTTAATTCTGTATTCCCATCGTTTATTCTCCATTCAGAATCATCTCTAGGATAGACTGTCTTAATGTCAATAATTTCGTTGTTAATTCTAAATTCCCAGTGATATGGATTATTATCCCATTTTACTTTTATGTTTCCATAATAATCTCCGATAGCAACATCCCATTCCGTCCAATCATTTTTGAGTTTCCATTTCATTTCTATGGTCCCTACCTGATCTTCAGAAGAATAGATTTCCCATTCTGTGAAGCTATCATCATAGTAGGTATTGAACGCACTAAAATTAGATTGCCCACCTACGTTTGTAGCGATCAGTAGAAGTAATGCATAGATTATATAAACGCGCATGTAATATTTAGACATAAACCATGGCTGTTTAGTGTCTTATGGTACTGTTAAAAGGGTAGATCATCAAAATCTTCAGCCGTCATATTGCTTCCTGAATTCTCAGAAACTGGAAAATCAGATACTTCTTGCCCAGCGGGAGGTGCTGCGTTAGCAACTGTTTTTTCAACTTTCCACGCATTCAAATTTGTAAAGAACTTATCATTCCATTCTCTTCCTCTCAAATCAAAGTAAACCTTGATTTGTTCTCCCTCATTGTATCCATTAATAAGATCACAACGATCTTGTGTTAATTGAAATTTAACGAATTGTGGGTATGTTCCTTCTGTCTTTATCACAAATTCTCGTGCCTGGAATTTATCTGATTTACTTTCTGTTTCAAATATCTTATGAACAGCTCCTTCTATCTCGAATGCCATCTATTAATTTTATTGAATTATTTATTGAATTACTTACTTGTTGGCCTGTGCAAATTCAGATTGTACATTTAAACAATAATTTACAGCGCTTTGAAAGTTCTTGAGTTCTTGAATATGGTTTTCGTTTGTCTGATCAAATCTATATCCAAGATTTTTAAAGTACGTTTTAACACGCATCGCTTCTCTTACATTGTTAGCAAATTCCTCTTCGCCAGCTCTAGTAAAATTGAGAAAGAAAGCACCATCTTTAATTCTCTGCTCTGTCCATGAAATATCTTTTTCATTGACATTGTCAGGATTTGAATAATGTTCTATGCTAGTATTAAAATTGTACAATGCAGCAGATAAATTTGTGATGCCTCGCATGATACCCTTTCTAGACTTGAATCCATCTTGTCCATCAATATATGCATCTAAGGCTGCATTAAAATTTTCTGTTCTTTCTTTCATTTCAGAAAGCTCAGCCAAACTCATTGAAGCCTGCGCAGAAGTATTCGTTAGGAGGGAGCCTAATAACAAGAGTGTTAAAATATACTTCATTTGCTTAATTATTTAGTGTCGAAAGATAGGGAAAAATTAAGCTAGATATATACATTAAACACTTAAAAATCCTTTAAAATCAAGCATTCCCCTGCCTTTTTTTCATGTTTTCTAGGTAAATCAAAGGCTTTTCCTCAATTTTCCTGAGTTGGTCTTTCCTATTCGCTGAGTGGTGTGACAGCAAGTAGTTTTCTGCGTCACAGCTTGCATAGCCAAATTCGTAGCAAAAGAACACCTTCTTCTCCATCTGTTTTTCTTTACTCGTAAAATGTTTGAAGCAAAATCCATTTGCGATTAAATCTTGACGACTTACCCTATCTATCCCTAGAGTTAAAAATTTCTTTAAGGTTCTCCTATTTCTTTTTAAGATGGCATCTGTTCTTCGCACAAAATTATTGCTTATGGATTGTACTCTATTATGGTAAGCGCTTTTACAATAGATGGAGCAGAACTTTTTATCCGTCCGTCCAATGACAGGTGCTGAGCATACTTTACATTTTTTAGTCATCATCTTTCATTTAAGTGAATATATAAGCTCTTCACACCTTTATGGAAAATCAAGCCCATTGGTAACCAAAAAAAAATAAAAACTTTTCAGCTTTGAACTTTTAAATGTCTATTTTGATAGCATAATCAATTATCATAATGAATGAAGGTTTCTTATAGGTATTTTCTGTTATTGACAGTCTTGATCAGTTCTCTTTCCGTCAAGGCACAAAATTCTACTCCAAGCAATGATGGCAAATCCAATTATCAAGCAGAGTCAGGATGGATGAGCGACTTCCTCATGGGACCATATTTATTTATAGAGCATATTCCATATGATGCCGTCATGCTATATGGCACACGTTTAGGAAAACGCCAAAGTCCTAATGTCTCCTATGTGCTTGAATATGTCATAGGCCAACAAGAAGATGAAAAAAACACGCTGGGGCTGACGCATCATGTAAGTGTACATGCCATATATTATTTAAAAGCGCCAAGCAGTACTTTCAGACCCTATGCTTATGCTGGTGGAGGGTTTCTAGAATTTAAGTCTTTCAGTCAAGATGAATACAACATGGCATATTACGGAGGCATAGGCTTTGAAATCAGCATGCAAGAAAAACTCCATAGTTTTATAGAGCCCAGGTATCTGAATATTGCCCCCTTTAGTTTTGATGCTCAGAATGAGATTGGGGTATTCTGGGGCTTACGATTGTTGTATTAGATTGTTCGTCTTATTGTTATTACAATAAACAGTCCCTGAAAAAATGTCTCAATTAGGATTTATTATTAATTTTGCCATCCTTTCTATGCCGAAGTGGTGGAATTGGTAGACACGCTGGATTCAAAATCCAGTGGCTTCACGGTCGTGTGGGTTCGATTCCCACCTTCGGTACAAATAAATTCAAGCTATAAAAAAAGCCCAGCAAAAGTTGGGCTTTTTTTTTAATTGGAAATAAAGTAGATTGATTTAACAAAAAAGATAAGACTACCAAAAGGGAGCGTTCTACATGCCAGGTTCCTCACCTTCCAACTGCTGTAGTATGCGAGCTATATATTTCTTCTTAAAAAAATAAGCTTTCAGTTTTTGGAGATGTTCTGTTTCATTGCTTTGGTCATATGCATCTTTTAGGCCATTCGCCTCTAAATCCATTCCCTTACTTAATTCATCTATATCTGCTTTTATTGCATCAGCTTTTGTGCTCCCCTCTTCCATCTTATGCTCCATAATCTGCTCATTGATGTCCATCATTTCCATAAGAAATTCAGGATCCATTTTCTCGTCCTTAGACTCTCCTAGTATATTGTTTAGGCGCAGAATATGTTCTAGGCGTTTAACTGGATCAGACAGAGTCTTGAACGCAGCATTATTTCTTGTCGTCATATCCAATGCACGATTCTTTTCTTCCTCAGAAGCTTGTGAAAAGTAATCAGGATGAAATTCTCTGCTCTTTATTAAGTATGCTTTTTTGAGTTTAGCCGCGTCAATATTGAAAGCGGGCTCTAAGTCAAAAAAACTGAAATAGTTTTCCATAATTATCTTAAGAGACGCATAATATCAATTCCAAAGATGAGCACCATGAGTGTCATCAATATTATAAATCCAGCAAATGTTGTGTACTCCATAAATTTATCGCTAGGCTTTACCCCAGTGATAATTTCCCAGAGAAGAAACACAACATGCCCTCCATCTAAGGCAGGAATAGGTAATAAATTCATGAAGCCTAGTATGAGCGAGAGAATTGCGGTAATGTTCCAAAATCGTTCCCATTCCCACACTGGACCAAACATGGTTCCAATGGCAATAGGACCACCTACACTTTCTTTGGCCTTCATCTTACCTTTGAACATTTGTCCAAACGCTTTTATTTGAACTCCTAAGAAGGAGATGCCTTTTTTGAATCCTGCAGGAAATGCTTCTAAGAAACCATATTTTATTTTCTCTGCTTTTAAGAAATCAAAATCGCCGCTTGGAAATACGCCTATTTTCTCATCCTTATCAAAATCAACCATGACAGTTTGCCTTGCTCCAGATCTTTCAATCTCAAAACTTGCAGTCGTACTGGCTAGACCTTTTACTGCTTCCAAAAATTCATCATAAAATGCTGTAGGAATTCCATTAATAGATAACACCCGATCTCCTTTTTCTAATCCTGCTTTTAATGCATTTCCATCCTCAGTCAAAACACCAATCTTGAATGGGATACGGGGACCAAAGATTGCTCCTTGTCCAAATTTTGTTAGCTCGCTAATAAACTTTTCATCAATGTCAAGATTTATGGATTGGCCTCCTCTATCTATTTGAACGGTTTGAGCATCATTGATAGCAATTTCTTTGACCAAGCGTCCTGAATCAAAACGGTCAAAACTAAGCCCGTCAATAGATTTTATCTTATCTCCATGTTGGAAGCCCATTTCAAAGCCTAAAGAGTCTGTAACATGAATCCCAAATTGTACATTCTCATTTGGAATAAAGGACTCCCCATAATGCCATAATAATATTGCAAAAATGAAAAAGCCTAAAATGAAATTAACAACAACACCACCCAACATAATTATTAGTCTTTGCCATGCCGGCTTAGATCTAAATTCCCAAGGTTGGGGCGGACCTTCCATTTGCTCTTTATCCATACTCTCATCTATCATCCCAGAAATCTTAACATAACCACCCAAGGGCAGCCAGCCTATCCCATATTCCGTCTCACCTATCTGCTTTTTAAATAAGGAAAAGCCTGGATTAAAGAAGAGATAGAATTTTTCTACACGGGTTTTAAACGTTCTGGCCGCATAAAAATGCCCCCACTCGTGCAATATTACCAGTATCGAAAGGCTAAGTAATACTTGAGCGACTGTAATTAAGGTTCCCATCTGACTATTTTAATTATGTGTATTTACTAACAGTGGATTATATATTAAGTTCCATAAGTTTGCAAATGTACTATATACAATACAACCCTGTTTGTGTTATTCGATAAATTATCAATATTGAGGGACATATGAATATATTCTACACAGAAGATTTTGTAGGAAATACTGCAACATTGCACGATGCAGAAAGCAAGCATTGCAATCTGGTTCTACGGAAAAAGGCTGGAGATCAAATTCATCTAATAGATGGAAAGGGAATGTATGCCCAGGGTAGAATCTCGTCTCAAACTAAAAAGACAACGACTATAGAGATTGAAAGCTCAGAAATTTTTCCAGCAGGTCTATTTAAGGCAATTGCAATTTGTCCAACAAAGAATATCAACAGGTTTGAGTTTTTTCTTGAAAAAGCAACAGAAATAGGTATTAATAATATATACCCAATTCTATGCAGGCACTCAGAACGCAAAATCCTCAAAGCTCAACGTCTTGAAAAAATTCTATTAAGCGCTACAAAGCAGTCTATCAATTTTCATTTGCCCACCTTACATCCTCTACAGACCTACAGTCAATTTGTTGAAGACATCGTTAGACAAGATGTCGAAGTATTTATAGCGCATTACAACAAGAAAAATTCAGATCTATTTTCTGTGATTGGGAATGAAAACAAACAACTTGTCGTTATAGGACCTGAAGGAGACTTTACTGAAAAGGAAATGGAGATTGCTGATAATAATGGATTTAAACAAGTAAATTTGGGTAAGAGTAGACTTAGAACTGAAACTGCAGGTATAGTTGCAAGTACATTCATATGTGCTTAAAAAGAGAATTTTAAAGTAAAAACAGAATTGCATTTATGAGAATTTTATTGTTTTTAGTGTTTTGTAGTTTATCCGCCTTTAATTCAGCGCCAAAGTTGAAGCTGGCGCTCTTAAAATATAATGGCGGAGGTGATTGGTATTCTAATCCTACATCTTTAAAGAATTTGGCCAATTTCTGCAATCAAACATTAGGTACTGATTTTGATCCAAAATATGAAACTGTGGAAGTGGGAAGCATTGAAATATTTAATCATCCCTTCTTACATATGACTGGGCATGGAAATGTTGTCTTCTCAGATTCCGAAGCAGAAAACCTAAGAACATATCTTATTAGTGGAGGCTTTCTTCACATTGATGATAATTATGGAATGGATGTATTTGTACGACCTGCAATGAAGAAGGTTTTTCCAGAACTGGAATTTGTTGAATTGCCATTTGATCACGAAATATATAGTATAAAATATTCATTTACTAACGGTCCTCCAAAGATCCATAAGCATGATGATAAGGCATCTCAAGGGTTTGGTTTGATATGGGAAGGGAGGCTTGTTTGTTTTTACACCTACGAAACCGATCTAGGTGACGGATGGGAAGATGCAGAAGTACATAAAGACCCGGAAGAAAAAAGGCTAAAGGCTTTGAGAATGGGTGCTAATATCATTCAATATTGTTTTACTCAGTAAGCTCCAGCAACAAAGAGGTCTTAAAATGAAAAAGAGCCGGGTTTCTCAAATCCGACTCTTTAATTATTCTTATTAGCTTTTCCAATTTCATTCCATTACCAGCGAAACGTTACCTCAAAGATAGACTATACAAAGAGACCAAGATTCTACAAGAAATCTCAATGCATATTACAATTAGACTCTAAGTCGATGAAAATGTAAAGTGTTTGTCAAAAAAGATCTACAGATTCATGAAAATCATTCAAAAACAATGTTTTTTCCTCTACGTAGATAGGTTTTAATGTTAATCCAGAATCCAATAATGAGGTAGATGACCAAAGGAGAACCCATGGTTATGAAAGAGAGGTAAATAAAGTACATTCTGACCACACCAGTCTTAAGACCCATTTTCTGGGCTAATGCTGAGCAAACACCAAAGCTATAGCGTTCGATTATATTTCTAATCTTCAGAATCATAAGCCTTGCTAAATTAAAGAAAAAATAGTCTTTATGTGAATCCAATGCTAGGCAAATCTATTTTAGGATACTTAACTGGCTATTATCAGTGGATATTACAATCTTCTCAGATGAAATTACTTTCTTTTGATTTTTTTCTACTGTGAATAGGTTTAATTGATATTCTCCTGGAAATGAATAATTATAGAAGACTGTTTTGCTATTGTAGATGCGTTTTATTTCGCCGTCTCCATAATCCATGTATAAAGGACTATTAGACTCAGATGCTTTAATTTCAAAAGCAAGTTGCTCTCCTACACGTTTTTCCCCTTGCACAAGAATAGGTTTATCTAGGGATGTTGGAATCAATGCGTCATCAAAAATATCTAGATTATGTGAACTATAACTACTTTTTGTAATGGCACTTGAAAAACATAAGATTGAACCTATGATACCAAAAGATATCATGGCAAAGAGCACAAGACTTTCTCTGTGCCCAAAATATGACAAGAGTCTTTCTGCGGAAATACGGGAATTACTTTCCTGTAAGTTACTCATGGATTAAAATCGGTTTTGAGAAAAAAAAGCCCTACAGTTCGTGATCACTTAAGACAAATATAAAATATTATTCATCCAGAGCAATTCTTATTACGATTAATTGATATATATAAATAATTATATATCAGGAAGATAGCTACTACATTGTGGAATTTTAACAATGTATATTTTGCTAAGGCTTAATGCATTGGAGGCTGAAAACGTGTGGGAATGCAATACCATGGCTCCCCCAAACATATTCATTTTCTTTTCTCTCCTTCATATTCTCAAAACAGTTATAAGGACTATAATCATATTCTTTGAAATGTTTTATTTGAAGGCCATGGTCGAGTAATGCAGACATGATTTCAGACAGACTATGAATCCAGAAGAATTCTTTGAGGATAAGTTCTTGTTCTTTGGCGGCATATGTGTTCTCTAATGTTTCCTCATAGACACCTTTATTAAAATAATTGTACTCGAGTTTTTCTTTCTCCCAGTTGAACATATCTAGAGCTGGATGGAAATCCACAATAGTAAATTGACCCCCACTCTTCAAATACTTATGAATAAGTCTTGCCCACTCATTCAGATCTGGTAACCAGACTATGGTTCCATATGAGGTAAAAACATGGTCAAAATTTTCTTCACCTAGCACTTGTTCAATATCGTACACATTTGTTCGAATAAATCTTGCAGGAATATTCAGCTCTTGACTTAGGGAAATTGCTGTTTCAATGCCTTTATCAGAAATATCTATACCAGTTACCTGGGCACCCTTTCGAGATAAAGACAGACTATCCATTCCAAAGTGGCATTGCAGATGGAGCAATGACTTTCCAGAAATGTCATCTAAAAGACCATCCACGATTTTTAAAAGAGAAGATTTTCCTTCCTTGAAAGATTTGACGTCATAGAATTCTGAATCCTTATGTAATTCAGTACGTGCATTCCAACCTTGTCTGTTTGTTTCAAAATAAGACGTATTCTCTTTCATAAATCATACTTTTACACAAAATCATAAAAATGGCTGAAGACAAAAAACAAAAAGGTAAACAAATAAATATTGAATTGCCGGAAGATGTAGCAGAAGGAGTATACTCTAACCTTGCAATTATATCACATTCTCATTCAGAATTTATTGTAGATTTTATACGCTTGGTGCCTAACGTTCCTAAGGCTAAAGTGAAATCAAGAATTATATTAACACCTGAGCATGCTAAACGCCTTATGAAAGCATTAGCTGACAATGTTAAAAAATTTGAATCACAGCATGGGTCTATTAGCGATAAAGAACAAAACCCTTTTCCAACGATGAATTTTACACCTACTGCCCAAGCATAGACAGACATTTTACAATAGATGTTAAAATATGAACATCATGTAAATTTAATTACTATATTTATTCAACACTTCATTAGAACGAATACACCTTTAAAACGTATACATCATAGAACGTGTGCACGTAGAGCAATTTAAGGTCAATTAGTTTTATTACACTTCCACTGTATTCGAAGCACTTTTTTTTACACCCAATGAGATTTGGAACTGTCAGGTAATGGACGGTAAACTGAAATATTGAATGTATCTAAAAACTTAACTAAATGAAGAAATTTGTAATTATTCTCCTATTGTGCCCATTAGGTTTTCTCAACCTTAACTCACAATGTGCACAACCTCAAAATTGTACTATTACTCTAGAAGGAACAACTGACTATACTGCTGATGATCCAGCAACAGTAGTCTGTATTGTGAACTCCTATTCTGGAAATTTAAGCATTTCCAATGGAGCAACTGTAGTTGTCTCAGCTGGAGCTACTTGGACCGTAAACTCCACATTAGTCTACAATGGTTCTTCTCTATTTAACGATGGAACTATTAATGTGACAGGAACGCTAGTTGTGGGACCTTCCTCTGTTTTAATAAATTCATCATCAGGCGCAATCAGTATCACTGAAGAATTAATATTCAACTCAAACTGGCCTAATGAGGGAGACCAGCCTTGCCCTATAGACAACGCAGGTATTATGACCGCAGATTATGTAGAAAATGTAAATACCTATGTAACTAATTCCGGTACATTAAACGTGATCCGTGAAATGTACAACCACGGCGATTTTACGAATAGTGGATCTGTAAATATTACCTGTCCTCCTGGCACAACGAACTGCAGCTTTACTGTAGGAGACTTTGTACTGGATCATAATTATAGTAATGCAGGTGGAACTACAAGTATAAATGGAGCTGCTTATTTTGATGGTAACATAGACGGTAGTGGCTTATACGAATGTTTAAACCTAAATGAAACTGTGCGTTTTTCAGCAGATGGTTATACAGGCTCTGATGTCTTTGCAGTGAATGGTGTTTTTGACATCCAAAGCGCAATGGGAAGCAATGATGGCGATGCGACGAATGATCCTACAATGGAAGTTTTAGGTCAAATCACAACACCAAGCAATTGTATAGGCGGAGATATTGTTGTAAATATTTGCCCTGCATATGCCCCATTAAGTAATACTGATATCTGTGGAAATTACATCCAACAAGATGTTGTATGCGGAAACAATCTGCTCAGCCTACCAGTCACTTTAAAGAATTTTAGATACACTGTAAAGAATGACTATTTAATTTTTGACTGGGAAACTGAAAGGGAAGTAAACTTTAGTCATTTTGAATTAGAAAAAAGTGAAGATGCACAAACGTTTTCTATAATTCAAGAGCTGAGTAGTACTAACAAGAGTCAAGGAGATAGATATACCTCTTCAAGTTTTTCTTCTAAGCAAGCTGAAGGATATTACCGCTTAAAACTAGTTGACCTTAATGGTAAAACCAGTTATTCAAATATTCTACATTATGATGGACCTGAAGGAAGTGCGCAGGTTTTTCCAAACCCATTAGGAGAAAATGATGCACTTACAATTGAAGTAAGCACTAAGAAGGAAATACAAATCACCTTGTATGATTTAACTGGACAGCAGATATCCCAATATAATAGAGTTGGAGAATACAGCTACCAAATTGACATGTTTGAAAATTTAGAACATGGCACATATTACTTAAGAATCGATGGCACGGATTTTAAGTCGACCCAAAAGATTATATATTAATGAAAAAACAAAGGCTCCAAATGGAGCCTTTGTTTTTTCATCTTTTAATTTAACAATTAAAAGAGGGAGCCCGCTTGAGCTGGTGGGACATGACCTATATGTCTGTACGCTTTCTCTGTAGCCTCTCTTCCTCGCTGCGTTCTCTGAATGTATCCTTCCATAATAAGGAAAGGCTCATACACTTCCTCTATCGTTCCTGCCTCCTCTCCTACCGCCGTTGCAATCGTCGTAATCCCTACAGGTCCGCCTTTGAATTTTTCAATGATGGTACTGAGAATTTTATTATCCATTTCATCCAATCCTCCTTCATCCACATTAAGCGCTCCCAGTCCATAGACTGCTATCTTTTTATCTATCGTTCCATTTCCTTTAATCTGAGCAAAATCTCTTATTCTTCTTAAAAGTGCATTTGCAATCCTAGGTGTTCCTCTACTCCTTCTTGAAATCTCTTCTGCTCCTTCCTGATCAATAGGAATATCCAATATGTGCGCACTGCGTTTAACAATCTTCTCCAGCGTTTTTGCATCATAATAATCTAAATGGCAATTAATACCAAAGCGTGCTCTCAATGGACTTGTCAATAAGCCCATTCTTGTTGTGGCTCCTACTAACGTAAAGGGGCTTAGATTAAGCTGAACACTTCTTGCATTGGGCCCACTGTCAATCATGATGTCTATTCTGTAATCTTCCATTGCAGAATAGAGATATTCTTCTACAACTGCATTTAACCTATGTATCTCATCTATAAAGAGTACATCTCCCTCTTGAAGATTTGTAAGTAATCCTGCTAGATCTCCGGCTTTTTCTAACACCGGTCCAGAAGTAAGTTTCAAACTTGAACCCAACTCATTTGAAATGATGTGTGAGAGAGTAGTTTTCCCTAATCCTGGTGGGCCATGTAAAAGAACATGATCCAGGGGCTCTTCTCTGAGCTTCGCTGCTTCTATAAACACTTTTAAATTGGCCACAAGATTTTCCTGACCACTAAAATCATCGAGAAATTTTGGCCTAAGCGCTTTTTCCAACTGAGATTCCTCTGTAGTTAGATTTTCCTTATGTGGATCCAAATTTGGATTAGTCATTACGGCAATATATAGTAAATTATTGTAATGTAATAAAGCTGGATAGTTCTTTACCATTTATAAATTAAATGCGCATAATTGACCCCAAATCATACCATATATGAATTAACCTGGGATATGAAGTTCACTTTTTACACGAAAACCTATTTTTAATGAGCTAAATCCTTTAAATATTGAGCAAAATGAAACCAGTGTCATGGAGCTTTGCTTTCTTGAGCAGAGCTCTTCTTCCCTTTATTTTTCAAACTTCCCTATTTTTTGCTTTTCTTTGCGGCTTAAACTGATATCCACTAATAAAATCATAATATGAACGGAGAAAACATAGAACTTACCAGAAGGAAGAAATTAAGAGTGCCTGATAACCCTATTATCCCTTTCATAGAAGGTGATGGCATAGGACCTGATATTTGGGTTGCTGCAAAGAAAGTCATTGACGCTGCTGTTCTCAAGGCGTTTGAAGGCAAAAGACAAATACATTGGAGAGAAGTCTATGCTGGGGAGAAAGCACATCAGAAGACGGGTGAGTGGCTTCCACAAAGCACATTGGACATTATCGCTGAAAATCTTGTTGCCATTAAAGGCCCACTAACAACGCCAGTTGGAGGAGGATTCAGATCGCTCAATGTGGCAATTCGCCAAAAATTAGATCTGTATGCTTGTGTTCGCCCAGTAAAATGGTACAGAGGAGTACCTTCTCCTGTAAGAAAGCCAGGGCTTGTGGACATGACCATCTTCAGAGAAAATACAGAAGATATCTATGCTGGAATAGAGTACATGCATGGAACTGCAGAAAATAATAAATTGAAGACCTTCTTAATAGAAGAAATGGGTGTAAAGGAAATAAGATTCCCTAACACAGTTTCTTTAGGCGTAAAGCCTGTTTCTCAAGAAGGAACAGAAAGATTAGTAAGAGCAGCTATTATAGATGCACTTGCAAAAAAGAAAAAATCAGTTACACTTGTACATAAGGGTAACATCATGAAATTTACTGAGGGTAAGTTTAAAGAGTGGGGATATAATTTAGCAAAAAGTGAGTTTGGTGCTAAAGATTATGAAGGTGGACCTTGGCAGCTTATTGAACATAAGGGTCGTCAGCTAATCATCAAAGATGTTATTGCTGATGCATTCTTGCAACAAATATTATTACGTCCTGCAGAGTATGATCACATTGCAACATTGAACTTGAATGGCGATTATATTTCAGATGCACTTGCTGCAGCTGTAGGGGGAATAGGCATTGCTCCAGGAGCTAACATTAATTATGATACAGGTGTTGGCGTATTTGAAGCAACGCATGGTACTGCTCCTAAGTATGCTGGTCAAGATAAGGTAAATCCGAGTTCAGTAATTCTATCAGGAGTTATGATGCTAGAATATATGGGCTGGAAAAAAGCAGGAAGACTTATAGAAAAAGGTTTAAAAGGTGCGATAAAAACAAAGCGTGTTACCTATGACTTTGAACGCTTAATGAAAGGTGCAACCTTACTGAAATGTTCTGAGTTTGGTGATGAGATAATCAAGCACATGTAACATATTGAACCTTAACTCTACAATACATAAAAGGGCTATACGAATTACAATAATTGGTATAGCCCTTTTCTTATTCGCGTCTAACTACCATTATTCCCGCTGGAACTCTATGGTAAGTGGTGGCGGTGATTCATGGGGTTACTATGTCTACCTCCCCTCTCTTTTCATTCATCACGATCTGCATGATCTGCAAAAAACATTGGCGATCAGGAATGAAAAATATAGTCCGGGATCTGTACGTAAGAAAGGTGACATCCTCTATGAATCAGAAAATCAACTGCACAACGGTACTCCCATTACAAAGTATACATCTGGAATCGCCATTATGCATACACCCGCGTTTTTACTTTCTCACTTTTTAGCTCAGTTTACTACGTATGATAAAGACGGTTTTTCTAA
>CALCMJ010000102.1 GCA_937967615.1 uncultured Saprospiraceae bacterium | reverse complement strand
GGGCAGGCTGCAAGAGAAGTTTAGAATATTCGCGCAGAGTGACCTTGCTAAACTGAGTTTATTTGAGATCTACGACCGCTGGGGCGAACGTATTTATTTAGAAAGAAATGTCTTTGTCAATGGGATGGAAGGATGGGATCTGCAGTATAATCAAAAGAATGTAATTCCTGGCGTGTATGTATACCATGTACAAGTAGAATTTGGAGATGGTACAACAGAGATCTTTGCTGGGGATGTTACTGTGATATTTTAAACTTATTTTCTTTCTGAACTTGTAACAAAATCAAGAAGTATTTTATGGATAAAAAGAGAGTAACTGGAATAGGTGGAGTCTTTTTCAAATCTGATACGCCAGATGCTATTAAAGAATGGTATGGGAAACATTTAGGAATGGATATAGATCAGTATGGATCTACATTCACTTTCAGAAAAGACAAAGCCCCTGATATTAGAGGATATTTACAATGGAGTGTCATGAGCAAGGAAAGCACCTACTTCAATCCTTCCAAGCAAGAGTTCATGATCAATTACAGAGTTGAAGACTTAGAATGGTTAGTGGGCGAACTTAAAAAAGAAGGGGTAACAATACTCGATGAGATAGAATCTTACGAGTATGGGAAATTTGTCCATATCCTAGATCCAGATGGAAACAAAATTGAGTTATGGGAACCTGTTGACAGCTTTTTGGATGCGTATGAGAAAACAAAAAAAGGCACCACATAATTGTAGTGCCTTTTTTTATATTTTTTGAAATCTTAGTTTCCTAATATTAAAGGAAGTCCGCCATCTCCTCCTCCTACTATCACCACTTTACTATTTGGCGATTTCGCTAATTCCAAGGTAGCTTCAATGCCTTTATCTTGTAAGATCTTATCCGTTAAAGAAGCATTAAGAATTCTATTCGCATCCGCTTTTGCTTGTGCTTCAATAATCTTTCTTTCTGCCTCTTTCCTTTCTCTATCCAGTTTAAATTCATATTGAAAAGAAAGCTGCTCCTCTTTAAGCTTTTGTTCAATTGCATCCTTCAAGGTAGCGGGCAACTCAACTGATCGTATAAGTACAGCATCAAGCTCTACAAATTTTGCTTCAATTGCTTTTTTGGTAGTTTGAAAGATCTCATCTTGAATGGATTCACGCTTAGTGGAATACAATTCTTCAGGTAGATATTTACCTATCACCTCTCTGGTTGCTGATCTGATTTCTGGTTTGATAATTCTTTCAACATAACCCTTACCTATATTCTTGTGTAAAAAGCCAAGGTCATTTGACGTAGGTTTGTATCTATATGACAATTCCACGGCTATTGAAAGTCCGTTTTTAGAAAGCACGTCCATTTTTTCAAATCCTTCGTTTATACGAACGTCATACACATCCATGCTATTCCAAGGTGCCACAATATTAAAGCCTTCTTCGTACACTTTGTCAGTTACAACTCCTCCCCCAAATCTTTCGAAAAGGACTCCTCTGTGTCCAGGTGGAATGGTCACAAATACTGAGCTTGTTAGGATAGAGAATAACATTAATAATAAGAATCCATACACTAGGTATTTTATAAGGTTACCTGAGGGTAATTTTGGAATTTTTGCATTGCTTTGAAAAGTCATCTTGTTATAGTTTAATTTGCTAACACCAAATATGGTACAAAAGATTTCAATTAATCGATTAATGAGCGTGCTTTTTCTACAATCGTACGATAATTGAGATTATTCATGCAATTAAAGTGTTTTTTGGGGCATGTATCCCTTCCCATTTTGGTACATGGTCTGCAGGATAGTGAATTATCTTCAACAATTTCAAAGCTAGAAATATTCTGAGGCATGTAGGGCGTAAATCCTAAACTAGACGCAGTACTACCATATATTGCAATAAGCGGCCGTGAAAACGCCGCAGTAATATGCATCATGCCTGTATCCGGACTTATGACCAATTTTGCTTTTTTAATTATCGCAGCTGAGTCCAATAAACTTGTCTTTCCCACGAGATTTATACACCCAGCAGAATGCTCCATTTTCTCTGCCGTCGCCTCGTGTTCTTTCCCTCCTACTAGAACGACATTTAATTCTAGAGCCTGTATAATATTATTTTGTAAAACTACTGGAATGTCTTTCGTCTTATGTTTAGTTCCTACCACTAAGACAATATATTCATCAGGAAGCTTATACGTATTGTCCATTGACGGAGGCAAGAACAATTCCAGACCCCTTCCATCATTCTTTACTTCTAAAGCCAAGACAGCACTAAAATATCTGTCTACTATATGGTTCCCTTTTAAACGGTCTATTTTTAAGTTTACCAAAAGCCATCTATCTACGCTCCTCTTGTCTAGGGTATACGTTTTGAGTTTCAATGACGAAACTATTTTTTTAGACCTAAGATTCTTGTGCAAATCTACTACATAATCAAAATTATGATTACGAAGAGCGGGCAGAATCTCTGATACATTGGAATCAATTGAATGCACCTGATGGATACTAGGATTATGCTCCATCAATGATTTGTAAGCTGTCTTGGTGAGAAAGTGAATCTCTGCATCCAATTGTGAAAACAAACACCGGATAACTGGTGTACATAAGACTATATCACCAATAGAACTAAATCGTATAACTAAGATCTTTGGTTTGGAGATAGTATTCAATAGCTTTCTTGATTTACAATCTCTTAAAGTTTGATGATCTTTTTAGTAAACTGATTTTTTTCACCTATTAATTTCAGAATATAAGTACCAGGGCTTAATTCCGCCATGTTGATAGTTTCATATTCAGAGTTTAAATATTTACTATAAACAATTCGTCCATTTATATCCATCAAATTTACTCTCAAATATTCTTGCAAACCACTGAGTTCAATATTCAAAATATCGTTTGCAGGATTTGGGTAAATTTCTAAATTAAATTCCCCTTCGCCTAAATCAACAACTTCTGAAAGAACACGTTCGCCATTGCTAAACCAAACAGGCCAGCGCGCATAAAATTCCAGCATTTCATCAGATCCACTTATCCCTGTAATTTTATCCGCCATTAAATTAATCTTACCTATATCATATCCTGCTAACATTCCATTTTGAATAAAAGGCACATCATAAACGATGGAGCCATCATCATTGGAATAATTAGGATAGCCTAAACCTGTATTTTCTTTAATGAGTTTCACTTCGCCAGTCTCACTATTGACCCCCAAAATATTATTTACAGATTCTTCAATGTAATCAAAGGCAATAATGTGCGGAGAATTTTTTGAATAGGTAGGATTTCCAATATTTATATGTTCAGGAATAGAAGAAAACAATTTAGATATACTTCCTAGCGCAAAGGTCTCGGCTGGACCATTCCATACATTTAAAAAGCCAATATCCCAAAACTCAATATCTTGCCCTGATGTATTACTAATTGTACTTTTAGCATCGTAAATAATAAACTGTCCAGAGTAATCCCACTCTAAAGCATCTGCAAAAACCACCTCGCCAGTTTCTATCCCTTCCGTAAATGTAGGATTGAACAACTCAAATTCCTTCATTGCACCAGACACTAAATCCATCACGATAATTTTATTATTCAAGTTGTCAGTCACCGCTGCTATCTTATCGCCTTGTTTTGATATTACCGCATTTCTCCACATCGGATTATTTTCCCAAACTATTGAAGGATCGTAAGAATCTCCTGCCCAATCTATTGTTACCCCTAATATTCTCTTATCTGCACCCACATAAACAACTCTGGAGCCGTCATCAGATACACTTGGTCTGGAAATATGATCAATTTCTATAAGTGGATTTGGCCCTATCATCATCCCGCCTGCTGTTCTTAAAAACATACTATCTGTTCCTTCAGATGAATACCAGATAAAATCTTGGCCAGGATTAGAATCTACATCATCTCCACCACCGCCTCCTTGTCCTTGGATAAGTCCTACTGCGGCTAATGCGCTAGATACAGCCTGCTCTTCTGTCTGCCCATATAGATCAAGTGATGAACTAAGAATTGCGTTTCTAAAGTCAACAAAATTTGAAGACTTTGTCAAATAAACTGTCAAGGCCCGATAAAATATTTTTTCAGCTTTTGCATTTCCTATCTGTGTAGCGACTCTATAAAAAACATGGTTAGGAATCCCACTATTAATATGGACACCACCATTATCTTGTGAGCCGGTGAATTTTTCATTAATATGTTTAGGCTGCCAGCCTCTTCCAAAATCATTCGTCGCCGCTCCATTATGTGGATCTTCTAAGTCTCTTAGCGCTCCTGAAGGGAACGCAGATGTTTTAACTACATCCTCCCCTATAGTCCAATCTTCATCATCTATCATTGCTCCAAATACATCTGCAAATGATTCATTAAGAGCACCACTTTCTCCCTGGTACTTTAGATTGGCAGTATTCTGTATTACTCCATGACTCATTTCATGACCAGCTACATCTAGCCCTCGCCCTAGAGGGAAAAATGCACTATCTCCATTTCCATAAAAAATAGCAAAGCCATTCCAGAAAGCATTTCCCATGGACGCGCCATTTTCCCCACTAACATTTACAATAGAAACTATGTTATCTCCTGAACCACTTATCCCTTCTCTTTGATGTATTCCTTTAAAATACTCATACGCCTCGCCTGCATTAAACTGTGCAGAAACTGCTTCTGGACTCCCGCCCCAATTGTTTGTATTTGAACTAACATGACCAATATTAAAATCACTGTTTTGTGGCGCTGTGTTATTTGCATCAATTGTCCAGATAGCTCCCACAGGATCATCAGGCAAATTAGATTGTGATGCGCTAAACATCGTTCTAGATGCATCCATCATATAGAACTTGTTAGACAGCTCATATGTGTTTATTGTTCGGTTCTGCCCCAATAGATCACTTGCAGTGGCAGTAGCAGGTCCATCTGGTGGTAAGTTTTCATGCTTATGCAATTTGCAAAGCGATGAAAATGATTCAAGAAAATTGCCTGAATTTGCATCTACTACAAACTCCAAACGCTCTGCTAAATGTGGATAATAGATGACATAATATGCTGGTATAAAGTTTCCGTCTGATGCAAAGTATACTTTCTCAATTTTCCACTGATTAAAATCTACTCCAAACGTTTCATGAATTTCGTCTTCTGCAAGATGCCTATGTACATGATCCGTCTTTTCTATGCTCTTCTTGACATCCTCTTCTAAGAGTGAAAAGTTTGGATTTATTTCTTGATGTTCAACACTAGAATAGTCTCCATTCAACAAATGAAATTCACCATTCTTTTTATGCAGGATAAGTTCTTTACCATAGATAGGAATACCATTTATATTTTGAGACATCCGCACATGTTCCTCACCTAGTTGATCCTTGAAAATACTCTTGATGGCAAACGTAGTTTTATTTGGGTCAGTTTTCATTAGAGGGGATGCAAGCTGGATGTACGCATTCGCTTCCTCATGGATTGAATTGTACTGTTTGTTCTCTGGAAGTCGCGCTTTAATATATGATGCTTCCCCTTCCGCATTTAGCTTCTTGACTCTAGGTGCATCAACAATTAAACTATTGAATGGAATTGTAATAGGAAGATAATTAAAATCAACCGCTTTACCACTTGTGCTCCCTTTCTTCACCGCCACATTAGTAAGATCTGGCTCCGCAAACGTTCTCCCTTTTTCTATCGACTTAACCTGCGCTGAGACTGAAATAGAACTCACACAAAATAAAAGGATAAAGGCTATATTTTTGATCATTGATTCGCAGGTTTTTTTTCAAGTGCAGCTTGTTTTTTTGCCACATTGAGTAAGTTTTTACAAAAGAGTTTTAATGTTTGTGTGGCCTCATTACTATTGGACCCCCAGACTAATTTTGTTTTGCCGCCGTCATTGTCCATCTCCAAAAAGTAATACCAATTTTCTGGCTGGTTACATTTCATGGATTTAAATTGCATTGTTTCTACCGTGCTAAAATACTGCTCTGTTTCAGTAGCATCCAAGGGCTGCAACTCAGAAAAGGCATTCTCTCTAGGCTTTTTAATAAAGAGCTGTCCACTCTTAAACAATTTGTACGTTGTGACTGTTCCCGCAAATCCACCACCTTCTCCAAATTCTATCACCTCGCCTTGATCGCTATCAGACGATTGTGTCTTTTTTGAAGACGAACAAGACGCTAAAATTGTACAAAAAAGAACACTCATGAATAGTCTCATAACACGGATGGATTGGTAATAGCTTACAAGATACATTGGGAAATAGACATTAGATAATAATTGGCATAAATCCTAAATTGATCCATATCAGGCAAATTTGTCCGAATTCCTACACTATTCTAAGAAATATTAAAGGATTTAACATTTTAAAAACAAAATAATCCGCTTTTATGGAATAATTCTCTATATTTTTGGTTTATAATATTATTAGATAATTCGTAAATAAATTTAGTCCATGAAAAATATATTGTTTTTATTCATTTTCGTCTTTTCTGCAAGTATAGCTTCTGCTCAGACTTGTACAAAAGCAAAGAACGCTTCCGATAAAGCTGCATGTGCAAAAAAATGTGCTTCTAAAAAATCTGCTTCATTAACTAAAGTTGCATCAGCTGTTATGACTGCTGATCTTGCTGCTGAGGCTGACGAAACAATTGAGAAAAGAGTTTGCTCTAAATCTGGAGCTGAGTCTTTCTATCAGACGTACACTTGTCCTGAATCAGGAAAAGTTTCTCACAAAGAGGTTGAGTTTGATGCTGACGCACAGGAATTTGTTTCTGTAAAATCTGCTCTTAAAGCAAGTACTGCGACTCCACTAGTAGATAAGCCTGCTGAAAAGAAAGCTTGTTGTGCTAAAGGTTGTGACAAAGACTGTTGCAAAGGAAAGTCTAAAGTAATGTCTGCAGTAAAAACTGCAAGTGCTAAGACTTGTGCAAAAACATGTGCTTCTAAAAAAGCAGCTGTTAATCAATAAGAAACAGTAAAGTAAAATTTACAAAAGAGCTGCAATTCTATTGTGGCTCTTTTTTTATGTCCATATAAGAACTAAAAATTTGGGCGTGCCCCAAGCCCTTCGTTTCACTCAGGACATAATGCAGGCATAATTCAGAAGATCCCTTAACTTCGTTCGGGACATAATTCAGTACAAGTCCCTCAATATGCTTCATTAAGCCTTCATTATGGGTCGTTCCCTTACACGCTCCTTATTCAGTCGGTCCTAAAGGACT
>CALCMJ010000101.1 GCA_937967615.1 uncultured Saprospiraceae bacterium | reverse complement strand
GTCTTTATAAGCATTATTGAAAATCCTAAAACAGTAAATGATCCGTAACGGATATTATAGGCATTTCTGACTAAATCAATTAAGGGCGGTCTTACACAAAATGGAATTGATTAATGCACCTAACTTCAATCCTCAAACAGTTATTCTTTTCTGGTTATACTCAGAAATTATTGCTTAACGGAGAATCCTTTAATGCGGGTCTTTATAAGCCTTATTGAAAATCCTAAAACTGTAAATGATCTTTAACGGATTTTATAGGCATTTCTGACTAAAACAATTAAGGTCCGTCTTCCACTAAATGCAAATCCTTATAAGCCTAATTGAAAATTATCGAACAAGCCGCTCTCTCTCAGTCTCTCAGTCCCTCCGTCTTCCCCTCCTTTCAGTTGCCCCTATTTTCAGTCTCTCCTCCTTCCTCAGATGTAAATTCAAAGATGAATCATTCTCCACACATCCGCGATAGGGGTAGTAAGGGAGCCGTAGGCTGTCGTGCTGAAAGCAGGACGGAACCCCTGAATGACCCGGCCCTATTGTCACCATTCTTATGGTGACAATAGGGATCGCCCAGACAAATAGACCCCAATGTCAGCATAATGATCATTCTCTTCTAGACTCAAAACAGACGGGTTCAGGCCCTAAAATGCACATTTTAGTCAATTTTTAGCCGAATTTGATCGATTTAGACCTTCTATGGTGATCATCCCATGCTCTGAGAGAAATAATTCCTATATATTTGCAACTTTTATGAATGTAGCCGTGTATTAAGATTCAAATACTAGTAATATGCCAGCTAAAAAGCGACAAAAGACGAAGTACAATAAAAAAGAACTTAAGATGTTCGATAAGATCATCGATAAGAAACTCATTCAAGCTCAGGATCAGCTAGAGTATTATCTGGACCAGATTAAGGATATGGCTGATAATGCTGATGCTAAATTGAAGGGATTAGGTGATGGTGTAGGAACAGTGGAAAGTGAACGATTAAACAATATGGCTACTAGACAACGAAAACTTGTACAGCATTTACATAATGCCAAACTCAGAATACAAAATGATGCTTATGGCATTTGTAGAGAATCTGGTAAACTCATCTCTGCGGAGCGCTTGAAAGCGGTACCGCATGCTACATTATCTATTGAAGCAAAACAAAAATCCAGATAAAGTAATTTGAAAAAATCCTGGGTTGTTATAGCTATAATTTTCACTGTTCTTGTTCTCGATCAAGCACTAAAGATATATGTCAAAACCACTATACCCTATCTTGATGGCTTTAACATCATGGGCTTATCATGGGCGCGCATCCATTTTATAGAAAATGAGGGCATGGCGTTTGGATTGAGTTTTGGTGGGAAAACTGGCAAACTGATTCTTAGTCTTTTCAGAATTTTAATGGTTTGCTTTTTAGGGTATTTACTTTATACACTTGTGAAGGCAAAAGAATCCATGGGACTCCTGATTAGTTTTGCACTTATCATTGCGGGTGCGATGGGTAACATTATCGACAGTGCAATTTATGGTCTTATATTCTCTGAGTCTTCTTTTCATGGTGGCGTCGCAACTCTGTTTCCTGAAGGGGGCGGTTACGCAGGTTTTTTACATGGTAGAGTTGTGGACATGTTTTACTTTCCATTAATTGATACAACCTTTCCTGACTGGTTTCCAAACAGACCTACGCAACCGGGATGGGTGCCTGATATAATCTTTGATAACCTTCCATGGGCGAAAGAGCGTTTCCGTTTTTTCAAACCGGTTTTCAATGTTGCAGATGCTGCAATTTCTGTGGGGGTTGCCTCCATACTTCTTTTTAACAGAAGTTTTTTTACTGAGAAAAAAGAAGAGAAAATTGTACAGGAAAATGTAGAAACTGCTATCTCAGAATAAGTCATTTCGGCTTTTCCCTCTTTTCATTTTTATTTAACAGTAATTGTATACTATACTGAATACAGATTATGTTAATCTAGAAACATCTATCATGAAGCTTATTCCAATTTGTATTTTTCTTTTTAGTTTTTTGTTTTCTTCAGCACAAAGTCTTGAAGTTCCACTGATAACAGTGAGAGGGTCTGCTGTTGTGTTTGCTAATCCGGATGAGGTACTTATTTCTGTGAGCATCTATGGAAAAGATATGGAATTAGCAAAAGCAATGGATTCCTATCAGAAGCAGTCAAAAGAAGTAATTGCTTTTCTGAAATCCCAGGGAATTGCGGACCAACATATACAGACGCAATATGTAAGTATGGGACCGAAAAGAAAAAGGAACTCTACGGAATTAGATCATTATTATGCAAGCCAATCTATAAACGTGTGCATACGCGATCTTAGCAAATATGATGCTATCATGAAGGGCTTAGTAGAACTGAATATATACAAACTAGGACAGGCAAACTTCCGATGTGATGATATTGCGGAGAGAAGAGCGGAGGCATTGCGACTTGCCATCCGTGATGCTAAGCAAAAAGCGGAAATGCTTGTAAGTGAATTAGGACAAACAATAGGAAAGGCAAAACTCATTAGTGAGATCCAAAATCAAAGAACCTCTTTTAACGCAGAAACCTATGGAAGCAGTGTCGTGTCTACTGATGGCACAAGTGTAGGAAGCGCACAAGGATTTGCGCCTGGGCAATTAGAAATAAAGTCCATTGTGAATGTTTCATTTATCTTACCCTAAGCGTCTAATTTAAATAAGACTAAGAATCTCTTCTTTAAAAGAGTATTTTGTTTGATCGTTAATAACAAGATGTTTTAATGCTCCAACAAAAAGCTCCTTGGTACTTTCTTTTTCTACTCATTCTCGCAGGTGAGTCTGTTTTTATTCTTCCCTTTGTCCTTGCCAGAGTATTCAGACCTACCGTGCTTGATGCGTTTGGATTAGACAATGTACAATTAGGCTTATGCTTTTCCGTCTATGGCATAGTTGCTTTGCTATCCTACCTGTTTGGTGGTCCACTTGCAGATAAGTATCCCCCTAGAAAACTCATTGCGGTGGCACTTTGGATGACTGCTCTTGGTGGTATCGTATATTCTACCTTCCCAAGCTACTCAGTTTTAAAAATACTTTACGGCTATTGGGGCTTTACCACAATATTCCTATTCTGGGCACCCATGATTAAGGCTACACGTGTATGGGGAGGAACAAGTTCTCAAGGAAAGGCCTTTGGTTTTTTGGATGGTGGACGAGGACTGGTGGGTGCATTGTTTGGAACCTTGGGTGTACTCGTATTTGCTCTTTTCATTTCGTCAGAAATTTCTGCAGCATCTATAGTAGAAAAGCGAGATGCATTTAGATATGTGATACTGATATCATCCGGGATTGTGGTTTTAGTAGGAATCGCGGTTTGGTTTTTTATGCGACTAGATAGTAAGATAGAGAAGGAGATTATTCTTGATAAGATTACACTTACTCAGGTGGGAGAAGTATTACGACTTCCTTCAGTATGGTTGCTGATGGTAATTATATTATGTGCTTACGTGGGATACAAAATAACAGATGTGTTTTCTCTTTATGCGCAGGATGTTATGCAATATGATCAAGTGCAATCTGCACAAGTAGGCACCTTCTTACTTTTTATTAGACCAGTCGTAGGCGTACTCATTGGAGTATTAGCTGATCGTACACATACAACACTTTGGTTGTTTCTAAGTTTTATCATATCCTTCTTAGGTGCTGTATTATTTGCAACAGGAATTATTTCGTCATCTTCTACAGTTTTATTTTTTATGTCAATATTAATTATTGCCACTGGAATATATGCTGCACGCTCTCTCTACTTTGCGGTGATGGAAAGCGGGAAGATTCCTTTGGTTCTTACGGGGACTGCAGTAGGTTTGATTTCACTTGTGGGATACACGCCTGACATATTCGCGGGTCCTGCGATGGGATATCTATTAGATAGTGCACCAGGTGCTGAGGGTCATCAAAATGTGTTTTGGATGTTAGCAGTGTTTTCTTTTGTGGGCGGAATTGCTTCCTGGTTATATTACCGTTCATATAAGAAGTAGACAAGTCTAAAACGCTTTCCCTCTTAAACATCTCTGTTTCTTATAACTTTCATTATTGCCAAGGAAGAATTGATAATTCATAGGGAAGCTTGGCCTATGCCTCAGGTGTGTTTCTGATTTAACTTTATGTTATTAATTAAAACTAAAACATGCATATCATGAAATCTATAACATCAAATAAACAATTCAATGCCCTTACACAAGGTGACACACCCTATGTACTTGATTTTTACGCAGACTGGTGCGGCCCTTGCCAATCTTTGCTACCTACTGTAGAAAAATTAGCAAAAGAATATGAGGGTAAAGTAGAGATCCTCAAAGTAAATGTGGATGATCAAAGAGAGCTCGCTAAAAAATTCAACGTGAGAAGTATCCCTGCTCTTTTCTTTATGAAAGGCAACCAGATCATAGAGAATTTTAAAGGGATGACATCAGAGCAAACACTAAGAAAGAAGGTGGATGCTCTATTATAAACATACAACTAGAACAGAATTAATGCTGTGCAAGTTTCATTTGAGCATTGCACACATTAATTCTTTCCTAATCATTAAATAAAAACCGAAATGAACGCAAGCACATATGAACAGCAATTCCAAGACATACTTTCAGGAAGTTCAAATAAACATCCTTATGACAACGAACGATATGTACATTATACAAAGTTGAATCAGGCAAGAATAAATCGTTGGACTAAAAAGGGAAAGATTCTTGATGACCTTGCACAAACAATTCAAGGAATTAGAGAAGCACAAACCTGGGTTTTGATTACAGAGCCTTGGTGTGGTGATGCAGGGCATAGCTATGCGTTTATAAAAAAACTGGCAGAGCTCAATCCTATCATAGATTTTCAAATCCAAAACAGAGATGCCGCTGGCAGCGAGATAGATAATTACCTTACTAATGGCAGCAAGTCAATCCCAATACTTATAGTTAGAGATGCTGCAAACAATGATTTGTTTGTCTGGGGTCCAAGACCTCTAGAAGCCCAAGAAATGGTAATGAAACCTAAAGAGGATTCCACACTTAGCTTTGACGAAAAAAACAAACAATTGCAACAGTGGTATAATAAGGATAAAGGACAAACAATTCAGTATGAGTTGAACAATTTATTGTTATCTCATACGTCGATTATAGTAAGATGTGTCTCGCAAGCAAAGCGCTGAGATATGCATTCTTACTTATTGTTATGAGTTGCGACATTCCCACTGAGACGCTCTTTATAATCTAAAATGACTTTATATTTTCATTCAGCGATTCTACTTTTCAAATCCATCCCTTCGTGAAGTATTCTGGCGATTTCTATATGTTGTTTTCCAAGAACTCTATAGAAAATAATATGCTTGTTGATTTTTTTACCTCTTAGTGTTTCGACAATTCCCAGGTAAGACCTTCCCTTTGCAGGATTTTTTGAAAGCCGTTTACATTCGGAAATTATTTGTTTATA
Source organism: uncultured Saprospiraceae bacterium (assembly GCA_937967615.1). GTDB lineage: Bacteria > Bacteroidota > Bacteroidia > Chitinophagales > Saprospiraceae > CALCMJ01. Next base: position 4,374 of record CALCMJ010000101.1, on the reverse strand, counting down.
GTATCGATCAGCTTGTCTTTCTGACCATGCATCAAAAAGTATAATCCCAAATATTTGAAAGATCTTTTACAGCTGATTTTGTAAATGCATATTTGGCCATTTTATTTTTTCGACCTTTTTAGCTCTTCAAGATGTTTATCTGGATCAAAATTTAATGCCACTCCACTATTTATACCTTCCTCTATTGCCGATCTCAAAACGTAGAATTTTTGCTCCTCCTCTTCTAATAATCTCAAACCTGCTCTTATGACTTCACTTGCATTTTTGTACCGGCCTTCATCAATTCGATTTTTGACAAAATCACTAAAATGACTCCCCAATGCTACTGATGTATTTTTTCCCATTATTTTGGATTTTAATACAAGTTACCAATTTTTGGTAAATCTTACAAGTGTTCATCAATAGAGTAATTGGTCTTTTATTCGTTTTTTTTTGACTAGCCCCTATGAACCATGAAAGCCTTGTGAAACCTTTTAAATGGACTTCGAGAAGGAGCGACTGAGAGTTTGGAAGAGAGCGGCGTCTTCAATGAATTGATCCAATCACAAGGCCTGAAAACCAGCACAAAGTGCAAAACCCTTGCAAAGCAAAAACCAGCACGTAGTGCAAAAACCCTTGTATAAAAGACTGCGAAAAGGAAAGTCGGAGCGAGTGGAACATAGCGGTGTATTCATGAAACCCAGGAGAAACCTGGAACCTTGAGCTTCAAAACCTCGAATAGATCAGAATTGGGCAAAAAAAAAACCGAATCTAAGATCCGGTTGTTCGTTTTATTTCTTTTTCGCTATTGAGAAAGTTTTTCATTGCGGTATCCACCCTATTTATTATGTCGTAATTAATAGAGTAGTGGATAAATTTCCCCTCCCTTCTTGCTTGTACCACACCTGCCAATTTTAAAATTCGTAGATGTTGCGACGTAATTGATTGTTCAATTTGCAAAGCGTTATAAATCTTATTCACATTAATAACACCATGCTGATCGATAAATTCGAGAATAATCAATCGCAAAGGATGGGCAACTGCCCGCATGAGTTCTGCAGACGCCTGCAGCTTCCTATAGTCAAAAGTAACTTTAGCCTTTTCCATGTAGTTTTCTTAGTTTCTTATAACCTTAATTCAAATATGGTTAATAATCTTAATATATCCTAAAGAAATATTAAATAAAAATCTAATATGTAACTGCCACAGAGGCTATTTTAAAGTTATTCTAAAGTACATTACTTTTAAGTACTTGTAAATCAATAACTTACAGTGCAAAAAATCTACACAGCGAGGTCTTCAACAAGTTTCGATATTTGTGCAAGTCTATCCTTATCTAGAGAATAGTAAATGAACTTTCCTTGTCTTTCAGTAATCACAACTCCAGCTCTTCTAAGAATTGCTAAATGCTGAGATGCTACTGATTGTTCTAACCTTAACTTGATATAAATATCTGTTACTGTCATCGTATCGCTCTCCTCAAGAAGATCGATAATTCTTTGCCTGAGTTTATGGTTTACTGCACGTAGTACAAGCACTGCCTTCCTTAGATCTGCGTAATCTAACTGGACATCTTTACTACCTTTTTTAAGAGTAACAATTTCGTTTTTCTTATTTCTCATACTAAGATTTTAAATAGTTCACGGAATACAAGTGGGTATTAAACCAAAACTATACCAAACTTGGTCCTAGAGACCAAAAATTCCGTAACTAGCTGAAAATCAGTAATATTATAACGGGGAGATAATAAAGAAAGTTCTAAAATCACCTCAAAAAAGCGCTTTTCGCGCCTTGGTGATATTTGGAGATTTGATATAATTAGGACTGTAATAAGCCAAATCATCAAATTTTGCCGCATTTAAGCGGATAAATGCCGGTTTTATAAGATTTGAAGCCGAACACCTTACTTTTGAGTCTACTAAACCAGGATTTTCAAGAAAAGCTATACATTTTTCAGCTCCATCACCAGATAGAATGATTTTATCGTATTCTTCTATCCAAGCTGAAAAACTATCTTTTTCAATAATCTTAGGTTCATTTTCAAGGATACAAGCATCATCTGATGTATATGCAGCCATATAAACCTCCATTCTACGGGCATCTATCATAGGAATATGTAAATACTTAGCCGTTTGAACCCCAGCTTCCTCCTTAAACTTGCCTATACTGGCTAAACCTAGTGATTCTAGAGTATTTACAGCAATCAATGGCACATTGGCGCCAGCACAGATTCCTTTAGCCAGACTGATACCTACGCGCAATCCCGTATAAGACCCAGGACCACCACTCACTGCCACAGCGGCGAGATCTTTAGCTTCTAAGCCTATCTCTTCTAACAAGTCTTTTACAAAAACTGAAGTAAGAGAGGTATGACTCATAGACTTGGTAGTTTCTCTCTCGGCGATTAACTCTCCGTCTCTGGCAATACAGACAGAACAAATATGAGTCGCAGTTTCTATACACAGTATGGAGCCCAATCCTATTTGAGTTTGCTTAAGATCGAGTTATATTCCTCAGAATCATTTAAAATGCTGATTGCCTTATCCACTACAGGATCTGATTTTAGAGATTGATATGCTTTCCCTTTCTGCAAGAAATAACGTGTCGCAATCTCCTTCTCTATTAATTTAGTGATCTCTGGCTTAAACTGGGTCAGATCGTCTGCCTTTTGCGCTTCTAACTTAGACTCCAAAGCAGCTATCTCAGTACCTAAGTCAATATTAGGATTCCCCTCATCTAACTCTTGGAGTTCCTTTATTTCATTCTCCAGGCTAGTCTCAAACTTAAAGTCAGACTTCTTTACAAAACTGACAAAATCTGTGTAATCTTCAAATTGGATATTTTCCATATCAGGTGTATCTAAGGCTGTCTGCTGCAGGCGTTCCGTAACGTAATGGAAAATTAATCGCTCTTGTTTCAGACTAGAAACTACATCTGGAATATTCTCTACTTCCAGTTTAACATCAGGAGAAATTCCTCCGCCATCTAATACTGGTCTACCATTCATAGTTTTAAAAACTGCCCGTTGGTCATCTGGAATATCCTTAGGCTCTCCATCAGCATATTCTACGCTCTGAATGCAGCGACCACTTGGTATGTAATACTTTGACGTAGTCAGTTTTATACGTGAATTAAAGCCTACCTCTTTTGTATTTTGAACAAGTCCCTTTCCATAAGACCTTTGACCTATAATCACTCCCCTATCTAAATCTTGAATTACACCTGATACAATTTCACTAGCAGATGCTGAACTCTTATCTGTAAGTATAACAAGAGGAATATCCAAGTCCATAGGTATATTGTTTGTCTTAAAAGACTTATCTCTATCCTTCACTTTACCTTTTACATACACTACTTCCTTATCTTTTGGTACCCAGATATTGCAGATACTTATTGCCTCTCTTAAAAGTCCTCCCCCATTCCCTCGCAAGTCCAGGATCAGTCCATTCAACTTGCCATCTTTTTGCAATTTCTTAAAAGCGCCACCTATATTCTTACTAGCATCTGGCGTAAATGTTGTCAATGAAATGTAACCTATACCCTCAGACACTTTTCCACTGTAAGGAACATTTGTGATGTTTACTTCACCCCTGGTGAGCTCCACATCCATTGTTCCTGATTTACCTGGCCGCTCAATCGTGAAGTTTACTTTTGTTCCCGGAAGTCCTCTCACAAACGTGGATAACTCCGCCTGCGTCTTTCCTTTAGTTGCTAAACCATTCACTTCTACAATTCTATCTCCCGCTCGTAATCCTGCTATTTGCGCAGGACTATTTTCATAAGGCTCTACCACCGTAATATGATCTCCTATTTTTTCTACAATAGCGCCTATCCCTTCATACTTGCCTTCAGAATTTATACGGTAACCTTGTACCTGCGCTTCAGAAATATAATTTGTATAAGGATCCAGTGATCCTACCATCGCATCTATCCCCGTACGCATAAGCTGCGCCGGATCTATATCATCTACATAATTAGCATTCAGCTCCTTAAACACATTCACAAAAATCTCTATGTTCTTTGAAATCTCGTAAAGTCGGCTTTTATCCTTCGTAATCGCTGACATGCCCAGCACACAAATCAGAGTAAACAGCAAATATTTTGAGTATTTATTCATCTTATTTAATTGAGTCCGCTAAAATAACGTATTTAAATAGGCTATTCGTTTCATTAAGGGATAATTAACGTAGAACTTTCGCGATACTTCTCTACCATTCATACATAAACTGTCACCCTCCTTTTATTCAGTCTTGTCACTTCTACATTCTTAATTTATAAATCTTAATTCTATTTGGGCGTGACCCTCTCTCTTCCCTCCAGAGCAGCACTCGGGTCGGTCCCTTCCAGACTCGCCTCTTCGGCTCGGTCGGCGAGCGACAGCCCTTTGGGCTCCTT
>CALCMJ010000100.1 GCA_937967615.1 uncultured Saprospiraceae bacterium | reverse complement strand
CCCCCTCGTTGTTTGAAGTTTATCAACTTCAAACCCATATCTATCCAAGTCTACCCTCATAACCCCACATTGTATTTCCCTAATTCCTAATTCCTCCTTCATAATTCTTCATTCATAATTCCTAATTCCTCCTTCATAATTCCTAATTTGCATCTGCTAATAATATAAGGAGCTATGCTAAAGAACTACATACTATTTTTAAGTCTTGTCCTATGCTTTATTTCTTGTCAAGAAACTGAAGTAACTCAGACGCATACTTCTGATCCTATCTTTACTCTTCTGTCTTCAGAGCAAACCGGGATTGCGTTTAATAATAAACTTATTGATGATCCTCTTGATAATGATCGCAATGTAATGTCGTTCCAAAATTACTTTAATGGAGGAGGAGTTGCTATTGCCGACTTTAATAATGACGGTTTGGAAGATCTTGTTTTTACAGGAAATGAAGTTGAAAATAAACTCTATGTAAATAAGGGTAATCTCAAGTTTGAAGATAAAACTGCTACATCAGGAATTAATGCTAAAAAAAGATGGGCTACAGGAGTCTCTGTCGTTGATATCAATAATGATGGATGGCAAGACATTTACATCTGCCAGTCAAGTCAGTTTAACAAAGCTCCAGAATTTAGAAAGAACTTATTATTCATTAATAACAAAGATTTAAGTTTCACTGAGCAAGCAGAAGAGTATGGGCTGGCAGATATGAATATCAGCGAACAAGCAATTTTCTTTGATATGGATAAAGATGGGGACCTGGATTGTTTTATTGTGAACAATTCCATTTATGTGCGTATTCCTATTCCACAAGTCCTAGAACATATAAAGGTCAAAGAAAATTTAGAAGCAGCGTCATCAAATCTATATAGGAATGATAATGGGAAGTTTGTGAAAGTTACTGAAAAGGCAGGAGTCTTAAGATATGGGTTTGGCTTGAGTGCCACAGTTACTGATCTGAATAATGATGGCTGGTTAGATATCTATCAAGCAAATGATTATTCTGTCCCAGACTTCATGTACATAAATCAAGGTGATGGAACATTTAAGGACGAACTAAATTCCAGAACAAAACAGATTTCATGGTTTTCAATGGGCTCTGATGTTGCTGATTTTAATAATGATGGAAATGTGGACATAGGTGTTGTTGATATGTCTTCCACAAATCACGTAAGAGGAAAAACACTCATGGCCGCAATGAATCCAGACTTGTTTTATTATGCGACAAATACTCTGGGTTACCAAAGACAGCACATGTTTAACAGCATGCAATTAAATAATGGAGATGGTACCTTTAATAATGTTGCTGGTATTACGAATCTTTTGAGTTCAGAATGGAGTTGGGCATCCTTGTTTGCAGATTTTGATAACGATGGATGGAAAGATTATTTTGTTGCAAATGGTTTCAGAAGATATGCACGTGATAATGATTCCAGAATTCGTATGGATGAAACACGAAAGTTTTACGGGGGGAATATACCCATGAACAAAAGAAAGGAACTTTACGAACAGATACCAGAAGTCAAAATCCCCAACTACATTTATCAGAATATTGGCGGATTAGAATTTAAAGAAACAGGGAAATCCTGGGGAACAGACCAACCTAGTTATTCAAATGGTGCAGCATATGGAGATCTTGATAATGATGGGGATCTAGAACTTGTAGTAAATAATATTGATGCAGAAGCATTCATCTATAAGAACAATTCAAAGAATAATTTTATCCAATTTGAATTAAATTCTTCCAAGCCAACCATTGGAACAAAAATAACACTTAAGCAAGGAGATAAAATTCAAATGCAAGAATTCAGTTTTGTTAGAGGATTTCAATCAGCGAATTCACAAGTCATTCATTTTGGTTTAGGAGATAGTAAAACGATTGACCATGTTACAATCTTATGGCCTGATGGAAAGATGGAAAAGAAAACGAATGTGAAAAGCAATCAAAAGATAGACCTAAATTACTCAGATGCTAATATTAATTTTGTAAGATTGGATGGTGGCCATAATGGGTATCTTTTTGAGAGAAAAGAAGCAGCCAAATTTGAGCACTCGGAAAATGTATTTAATGATTATGCTAAAGAAGTTTTGCTACCATATAAACAATCCACACTAGGACCATTTATTTCTAAAGGTGATCTCAATGGAGATGAGAGAGAGGACTTTTATATTGGAGGAGCTAAGGGTCAGGCTGGAAAAATATTTCTACAAGGAAAAGGAATGTCATTCACAGAAAAGAAACAAAATTGGAACCATGAAGATAGAGAAGATATGGGTTCCCATTTTTTTGATGCAGACGGTGACGGTGATTTAGATGTATATGTGATAAGCGCTGGAAATGATTTTAAACTAAATGATACGCGATTGCAAGATAGACTTTACCTTAATGATGGGAATGGGAACTTAACGTATTCTGAAAATGCACTCCCGCAAATTTTAGAAGGAGGATCTAGAGTAAAGAGCAGCGATATAGATCAAGATGGGGATTTGGATTTGTTTTTGGCTGGCCGACTAATTCCTGGTTCGTATCCCAATGCAGCACGCAGTTATATCCTTGAAAATAATAATGGAACATTTAAAGATGTGACAGAATCTTGGTCTTCTGAATTGATTAGGCCTGGACTTGTCAATGATTTTATTTGGACTGATGTAAACGCAGATGGGAAAGAGGATTTAATCCTGGCAGGTGAGTGGATGCCAATAAAAATTTATACAAATACAGGCTCAAGTTTTAAAGACGAGAGTTCGCAGTATTTGGATGAGGAAATGAATGGTTGGTGGTTTAAAATTCATGAGGAAGATATGGACGGAGATGGTGACAAAGATATAGTGCTTGGAAATCTAGGACTTAACTCAAAATTCCACGCAACTAAAAAGAAACCACTAAAATTGTTTGCGAATGATTTTGATGGGAACGGTACCTGTGATGTTGTATTGGCAAAAGATTATTTGGGTAAGAATGTACCCGTCAGGGGCAGGGAATGTTCTTCAGAACAAATGCCATTTATAGCTGACAATTTTAAAACCTACGGTGAATTTGCGAACGCATCCGTTGAAGATATCTTAGGCCTTGATAAAATAAAGAATGGTCTCACACTAGAGAGTAATACTTTTGAAAGTGGGATTTTAATCAATAAAGGAGGAAAATATACATTTAAGGCACTCCCTCGCATAGCTCAGATTTCGCCTATAATGGGTATTGTTACAGAAGATATTAATAAGGACGGTTTAAAGGACATAATCATAGGTGGAAACATCTACAATATGGAGATAGAAACTCCAAGACTCGATGCAAGTGACGGGCTTATCTTGTTGAATAGGGGAGATTTGGAATTTAGCGCTCAGAACTATCTTGAAACAGGATTTAATGCAGGTGGAGATGTAAAAGATATAGTTCTTGTCAATGGAGCTGATAAAAGGTTCATTCTTGTGGCAAATAACAATGGTCCCATACAAACCTTCTTGTTTAAGGAAGATTTTTAATATCCATAGAGTTACTATCTTTGTGGCTTAATTTAAAAGAATAATAGGCTATTAATATGAGAAAATTATCCCTTTTCTTATTTGGAGTAATATTTATCTGGGCATGCAATTCAGATTCAGGTAGTAACACGCAAAGTGGCTCTTCGTCTGGGGCTGTGTTTACAAAAATGTCATCCAAACAAACAGGAATCGACTTTAGAAATGATCTTACTGAAGATATCTATAGTAGGTGGAATGTCCTTTCATTTGAATATTATTATAATGGTGGAGGTGTAGGATTAGGAGATATAAATAATGACGACCTATTGGATATATTCTTCACGGGAAATACAACAGGAAATAAACTCTATCTCAATAAAGGAAATTTTAAGTTTGAAGACATTACAGTCCAAGCAGGAATAACACATCCGGGTTGGGCAAATGGTGTTTCCATGACAGACATAAATAATGATGGCCATACAGACATCTACGTTTGCCTAGGAGGTCCTGAGTTGGATCCCAAGAAAAGAGAAAACCTACTCTATATAAATCAAGGGAACAATACATTCAAAGAGATGGCTAGCGCTTATGGTTTGAATGATCCAAACCTGAGTACCCAAGCAGTATTTTTTGATATGGATAAAGATGGAGATAAGGACTGCTATGTTATGAATGAATCTGCGTATTTCAGAATTCCTATTCCGCAAGTTTTGGAAGATATTAAAAATCCAGAAAAGTTACGGATGGCGAGTGGGAAGATGTTTAGAAATGACAAAGGGGTATACACAAATATTTCAGATCAAGCTGGTATTGTAAAATATGGATATGGTTTAGGCTTGGGGCTATCTGATTTTAATAATGACAGATATCCAGATGTCTATGTTGCGAATGATTATAGTGTTCCAGATATGATGTGGGTCAATCAAAAGAATGGAACGTTTAAAGATGAGATAAACCAAAGAACAAAACAATTGTCCTGGTTTTCTATGGGGGCAGATATTGCAGATGTGAACAATGATTTGCATCCTGAGATTGCGGTTGTGGATATGGCAACTGGTGATCACTACAGAGGAAAGACTTTGATGGCTGCTATGAATCCTGAACTATTTAAACTTACGCTTGACCTAGGTTATCAGAGACAGCATATGTTCAATGCCTTCCAACTCAATAACGGAGATGGAACTTATAATAATGTTGCTGGAAAAATGGGTGTTTTGAAATCTGAATGGTCTTGGGCTGCATTGTTAGCAGATTTTGATAACGATGGATTTAAAGACTATTTTATTTCTAACGGTTATAGAAGGTATTCAAGAGATAATGATTCCAGAGCAAGAATTCGAGAAGCAAGAATTGCGAATAACAATAATGTCCCTAATGAGTTACGGCAAGCCCTTTTTGACCAAATCCCTCAAATCCCAATAGAGAATGAAGTATATAAAAATATAGAAGGAAAGCAATTTGAAAAAGTTTCTAAAGAATGGGGGTTAGCAGACAAGGGATATTCTAATGGCGCAGCGTATGGTGACCTTGATAACGATGGTGATTTGGATCTAGTAATTAATAACGTGGATGAGTTGGCTTGGGTGTATAAAAATAATTCTACAGAAAACTATCTGGACTTAAAGTTGAAGGCAAATATTCAAAAAGAACTTACAAAGGTGATCATTGAATATGAAGGAGGCCAGCAAATGGTAGAGCATAATGTGATTCGAGGCTTTCAAGCTTCTGTAACGCCTATTATGCATTTTGGTTTGGGTGACGTTGCAACAGTAGATAAACTGACAGTCATTTGGCCAGACGGGAAATATCAAGAAATTGCAGGAGTAAAAGCGAATCAAAGGTTAACACTTGATTATGGGAATGCTGCGGGATCTTACCCTTTAGTAGGTTCTGCGAAAAGCAGTGACTCCTATTTTAAAAAACAAGATGCTCCTGCTTTTACGCATAAAGAAAATCCGTTTAATGATTTTCAAAAAGAAGTATTAGTTCCTTACCAGCAATCCACCCTGGGGCCTTTTGTTTCTGCAGGAGATGTAAACAAAGATGGAAGAGATGATGTGTTTATTGGTGGGGCAAAAAATCAAGCAGGAAAGTTATTCTTACAAACAGCATCTGGAGGTTTTAATCCATCATCAGATAATTTTGGAAGCGCATCTGAAGATATGGGAAGTCACTTTTTTGATTCGGATGGAGATGGAGATTTAGATCTTTATGTTATCAGTGCTGGAAATGATTTTGAAAAGGAAGATAAGAATCTTCAAGACCGACTATATATTAACGGAGGGAAAGGGAATTTTAAATTGAGCAGTGGTACACTTCCTGAAATTAGTGCTGGAGGATCAAGGGTAAAAAGCTGTGACTTTGATGGTGACGGTGATCTGGATCTATTCGTAGCTGGAAGGCTAGTACCCGGTAATTATCCCAATCCGGCGAGGAGTTACTTGCTGCAGAATAATGGAGGCATATTTGAAGACGTTACAAGTGATTGGTCATACGAACTTCTAAAGCCAGGATTAGTCAATGATTTTGTTTGGACAGACTTAGACGCAGATGGAAAGCAGGATCTTGTTATAGTAGGAGAGTGGATGCCTGTACAGTTTTTTAAGAACACAGGGTCAAAGTTTGAGAACGTTACAGAGACCTACACATCAGGAGGACTTTCAGGATGGTGGTACAGTATCCATGAAACGGACATAGATAATGATGGAGATAAAGATTTGGTTGTTGGGAATCTTGGACTTAACTCTAAGTTTGAAGCATCAGAGAAAAAGCCGTTTAAACTATTAGCAAATGATTTTGATGGAAATGGTACTTGTGATGTAGTGCTTGCAAAAGAGTATAAAGGAAAAACTGTTCCATTAAGAGGAAGGCAGTGCTCTTCTGAACAGATGCCTTTTATTGCAGATAAATACAAAACCTTCAATGATTTTGCCCAAGCATCCATTGAGGATATCTTGGGAGATGATAAGATCAAAGAAGGATTAATTTTAGAAGTAAATAATTTTAAAACTGGTATCCTTTATAATGAAGGAGGGACTTATAGTTTTAAAGAATTGCCAATGGAGGCTCAAACTTTTCCTGTTATGGGCATAATATCCCAAGATGTTAATAAAGACGGAAAAATGGATCTCGTCTTAGGAGGAAATATCTTTAATATGGAAATAGAGACACCTCGTCTTGATGCGGGTGATGGGCTCGTTCTTATAAATAACGGGGATGGAAGTTTTGAGCCGATTGGTTCCGTAAAGTCTGGATTTTTCATTCCTAGCGATGTCAAAGACATGATCTCTTTAGATAATGGTAAGTCTATTTTGATTGCAAATAATAATGGACCTTTGGAGATGTTCCAATTAAAATAAACGCGCAGATGTCTAGAGAGCGTATTTTCATCCACATACCCAAAACTGGAGGTACTACATTAGAATGTGC
>CALCMJ010000099.1 GCA_937967615.1 uncultured Saprospiraceae bacterium | reverse complement strand
CCCACCCAATGAATTTAATACTAAACTTTCCGATTTGTAATCATAGCTAGATTCCAATGCCTTATTCAAATAGTGTAGCGAAAGATTTATAGAATCAAGTTCTCTATAAAGATTTCCTAGTTTTTCAGCATACAAGGTTTTTAATGAGTCTATATTATGATCAACGGAAGCGTCATATAACTTTCTAAGATATTCCACACGATCATCAGGGCTCCAGGAATAACTTTTCTTTAAATAAGACTCGAGATATACAAAGTCTTCAATAGAAGAACTAATATTCATATTTGCCCACAGGACTGTATCCTCTTGGTCTTGCGCATAGCAATGAATGCAGCAAGCTATCAATAAGTATGCAACAAGGAATATGGATTTTTTTGTTCCTAAAATAATTCTAGAATTTGCAAGTTATTCAATATCTCTATTAATTTATAAATATCAATAATCTATGCGTAAGAGTCTAGAAATCAAGAAAACTTTAAGCTTAATATCGCCATTTAAGTAAGAATAGTCATCTACCTACCAAAATATAATTAGAGGTAATGGATAGATCATAATTTTAGCTTTTTGTATATCTGATTGATCTTACCCTGCATATCATCTATCTTATAGAGATACGTATTTTCATCAGAGGTTTTTTTATCAGAAAAAGATATGCAAGCGTGAAACTTCCACAATTCTTGTACTTCACTAAAGGGTATGGAGTAAGGAAGAAAAGCAGCATTGTCAGAAATGAGTTGTAATTCTTTTTTCTTTGCATCTTTTCTAAGTCTTTTATAAACAAGGCCTTCATTCTGGCTCACTACTACATAGGTTAAATCATCTTTTACATTTGTTAAGCGCTCAACATATGAACAGATGACAATACTGTCTGATTCTAGGGGCAACATGGAATTCCCGCTTATTTGAAATGCTCTGAAGGTCCCATGATCTAAACCTGGTATAAATAACTTGGGCAAACTTCCGATATATTCAGGATCTGAAAAGCTGTTAAGATATCCGGCAGTCGCCTTTGTTTTTACAAGCTCAATGTTTTCTCTGTTACTATTATCAACACTTATCGCCAAAACTTTAAATGCTTTTGAATTTTCAACTTTGAGTTTACTTTTAGATAAATCATGCTTTAGGAAATTATCTAAGTCTACCTTAAAAAATTGCGCGAGCTTGATAATAGTAGAAATGTTAGGTTCTGTTTTTGCTCTCTCATAATCTCCCAAGGTTGTTCTTGGGATCTTCAGTATATCTGCTAATTCTAATTGGGAAATCTTTTGTTCTTGTCTGAGGTATTTTAGATTTTTTGAAAGCATAGCTAAAGATACAATAATGTCGATAAATATCACAGTGAGATGTTGTGATTATCGACATAATTAATTTTCATAAAATAGGATCACTTTAATGATTTCAGTCTCTTTGGCCTCCAATACCATTGGCACCCTAATTGATGTACTTCAATTCAGACTTTTAGAATAGTTCTTCAATCAAAGTCTTCACTCTTTATAATGTCAAGCGGACAATAATGGGGTATAAAAATGGCCAAGATGAGCTACATCTAGGCCAAAAACACATAAACACCCTTAAATCTTTAAACTCGATAAAGAGCCATTTATTTTGTGTATCCAAGTATCATCATCATTACCAGCTTGTCACACAATTAAGACGTATACGTAGTTCTCTCTGTCACTATTTTTTCCTGATTCCAAATGTTAAATAAAAAGACCAGAAAGTATCATTATACTTCCCGGTCAAGATTACAAAACACCCTTTTTTCTTTAAAAGACCAGAAAGCATCATTATGCTTCCCGGTCAAGATTACAAAACACCCTTTTTTCTTTAGTTCTGCACTTGCGATTCTGTGTTCAATTTAAAAGCCATTCTAAACTTTCGATTGTATTCAGAAATGACTGGCACAGCTTTGTAGTTATATATTATAAGCGCTAACATTTTTGGGATTTGTAGAGAGTCTTTCAAGGAAATTTTTGAGCCATCAACATGAATCCACTCTGTAAGAGGTACTTCTAGCATGTTGTTCATAACTTTATTAGAGTAAAGTTCTTTCATCTTAACAAAAATCTCTACATCGAACAACCATCTTGTTATAAAGCTATCTTTAAAACAATATCTCGCTGTTTGTGTCCTGAATATTTTAGCCCCGCACTGTGTATCATGTATTGGCAATCTTAGTATTGATCTTATGAGTAAGGAGACAGACTTACTTGCGATGTCCCTAAACAATGTTCTTTCGATATTGCTATCCTCACCTTCTTGACGAGACCCAAATACAATCTTTAAATCAGAGTTAGCTTCAAGCTTTTGGGATAGCCTCTTGTATTCTTTAAAACTTGTGCTGAGATCAGCGTCCATAAAGCCTATTTGATCTACAGAGAAGTTTTCTATAACATAGTTTACTCCAGATCTTACAGCTTCTGCTTTGCCTCCATTTTGTGGCATATCATAGACTGTTGCATTCTTATATTTTGTGCAAAAATTCTGTATAAGAGCTAATGTATTGTCTTTACTGCCATCATTGACAAAACAAACTAAGTAGTCAGGGTTTTCTAATAAGAAGTCATTGAACTTATTAAAATCAAGTCTTTCTGCTTCATTGTAAGATGGTATAACTATTGCATTTTTCATTTTCATTATCTTTAATTCTTAATTGATGACTCAAATTTGCAGCAGATTTGACCCAAAATTTGAAGTCTTAGAAGAATGGAATTGATTGCCCTGTTTTTGGAAGAGTTTTCACCTTTTTTGGATAGTAGGATTTGTCTTTTTTAGTGTCTTATATGTAGCAGTAAAAGATTGTGTATTATTAATCAATGAAACCCACGGGAAGAACATATTACTTATTGGCATTACTAGCAGGGCTTGTGCTCCATGCTTCAATTATGTTTTTCACATTTGAAAAGACCTATGATGCTTATGTACACATGTTTTTTGCAGAACACTACAGTAGTTCTTGGTTTGAAAATTGGAATTACAAATGGTATACAGGATTTACGATTACGAGCTATCCTCCACTTGTTCACCAAATAATTGCGGTCTTTTCTATGCTTGTAGGATTAAAATTTGGTTTCTACTTGTGGGGAATAATTGTTGTTCTTATTTTTATCCGAGGCGTATACCACTTTTCAAGGTTGTGGGTCAATGATATCTCTGCTTCCTATGCAGCAATTCTTGCCGTTGTTTCATCATCGTTTGTAGAAGCCTTACATGTCTTTGGACAACTCCCCAGTGTAACCGGGATTGCCTTCTTACTCAATGCATGTCCAGAAATTTATAAATGGGCACGTAATAAATCAAAGTTTAGATTGTTTACGTCTTTGTGCCTTATTGCAGTCATAAGTTCAGCGCATCATGTGACTACAATATTTGGTATGGTATTTTTTGTCTTGCCAGTCTTAGGTCTTGCTTTGATGGATAATGCAATAGCAAAGAAAGGAGAAGTAAGCGATGTAAGACTCTTAGATTTTATTCAGGAAGTCAAAAGGAATTTTTTCCGTTTCGTAGGTTTTGGAATTTCAGTAATTGCAATTACTTTGACATTCATCTTTGCGTACTGGTATTGGTCCAAAACAGATCCTATTTCGCAAGTATCTATTCCCCACGGCTCGAGAGATAATTTTTTAGAGGTCTATTCTTCTGGTCTTGTCTTTTTTCTTATTCCATGGTCTATCATGCTATTTTTTCTCCCCTATTTTTTCATTCATGTATTTAAGAAAAGGAATGTCTTCCTAGGAATCTCCTTTACTTTGGCCTTTATATTGGGGACAGGTGGCACAACTCCTATAGCCAAAATGATTCTAGGCCAAACTGCATTTGAAATTCTGACGCTAGATAGATTCACATATTGGGCAAGTATAATGATTCTGCCATTCTTTGGCGCATTAGTCCATAGTATGATTTCAGGTGAAATCTTTCAAAAGACAAGTAAACACTTTAATATACTCATTGCCCGATTTAACGCATTCTTACTCTTAGTAGGAATCATCCTTAGTACTGCGTTTATAGTGAACATTTCATATTTCCGCCCATTACAACCAGATCCAATCGATATAGACCCTATTGTAAATTTTCTGGAAAGGGATAATCATGAAAACTGGAGATATATGACTCTTGGTTTTGGTGACCAAATGGCTTGGTTGTCTGCGAACACAGATGCGCTTTCTGTAGATGGAAATTATCATTCCGTGCGTAGACTTCCAGAACTTACAACGCGATCAGTAGAGAGACTTGAAAACGCAAAATACAGGGGTATACCAGGAATAGGTGCACTTCAACAATTTCTTACTGTACCAGAGAAGTACAACTTAAAATACATCTTTAACAATGATAAATTCTATGTCCCCCTTTTACATTTTGCTGGATGGAAAAGAGTCCAAGAATTAGAAAACAACATTATAGTTTGGGAAAACCCTGACGTTATTCCTCTACCAAAGATTTTACCTAGAAAAGAAATTCCAAAATTGCAAAGACTTATGTGGGGAATTCTTCCATTGACAAGTCTATTTTTAATAGCAGTTTGTTATTTCCTCTATTGGTTCAAGTTTAGGAAAAAAGAAATTTCTAATATAAATCAAGAACCAAACATAGAGATCTTAAAGAATTATAGCATGGGTAAGGCATGGAAGCTCATTCCATTTTTCTTTTTAATAACTTTCTTTTTAACCAGCTTCTCATTTATACGTATCTATCAAAAAACATCACCATCCTTTTCACCAGAGAATGTGCTTACATCTTACTATGATGCACTGGACTTCAAAAAATTTAATACTGCCCACAGCTACATTGATCCCAATCAAAATATAAGCATGGAGCAGTTCCTACTTGAACAGTCTTTAGAAGATGGAATTTTAGCATCCTACGCCAAATTATCCTCAATAGAATTTGATTTTATCGCTAAGGAGAAAGAACATGCCCAAGTAAACGTACATTCAAAATGGATCAGCTCACTTGAATCGTACTCTTTTGACGAAATGTTTAATTTAGTACGAAGAGGAAATAAATGGTTTATTCAACATAAAGATTATGAAAAGCGCATAGCGCCAGATCAATTCTTCAATATTCCAGTTTTAGATTTTAAGAATCAGGGAAGCCGAAGGGCAATAAGCGGAGAATCAAATAGAGAAGACGAACTGGATAGACCTGAAGTGTATATACAATCTGCACGCTTAATACATCTTGCTGGTGATTATAATATTGTAGGTGAAATTACTAACGTAGATAATGAACCGGCATACATAACATTAGAAGCAGTCCTCTATGATCAAAAAGGTGAAGAAATTATAAAATATAATGTACGAGATATTGTAAAGCACAACATCTTGCCAAAAGAAAGTACTGCATTTAGATTAGATTTCGCAGAAGCCTTTACTCAGATACTTGCTATTGATTCCACGCAAAAGATCCTAAAGCCAAAAAGTTTTGCATTGTTTGTTAAAACCATGAGCTCAGACTTTGATTTCTACCCTTTCACTGGCGTTCATTCTGTGCGTACAATAGACGATAACGTAAGGGGTGAAATTGTAAATTATGGTACAAAAGAAATTTCTGTTCCTCAAGTTCTCCATAGCTATTATAATACTGATGGTGCCTTAGTCTGGGTAGATAAATTGTATCTATCCTCTGGCATAAGACCGCATAAGCAAAAACTTTTTCAGTTTGCAATACCTGATCTAAGCAAGATGCAAATTCTATCTATAGGGAATGATGAGAATTTAATAGTAAATGGCATTAGCCGCAGTGTCTCTAAACCATCCAAACTTTATAATACACCTGTTCTACTTTCTATTAATGAATATAAAATCAACATAGAGCTTAACCCCCTTGTATCCAACACTCAATGATAAATTTCCATTCCATATTGAAATTCCTTTCATTAATGCTAATACCACTAATGCTGTTCTCATGTAAAGGAAAAGATATAGAAGACACTCAGCTCGATAATGAGAGTAACAAAAACGAGCTTCCTTTATGGGGCGAAATAAAACTAACTAAGAAAGTGTATCTAGCAGGCGAAGAAATTCAAGGAACGATTACAAGTTCTTTACAAGCAAATGATCTTCATCTTTTTGCTTTTTCTTTTGGAAAATATTATACTCTAGATTTTAAAAACTCCTCTAAAGAAATGGGGTTCAAAATAGAGGAGAAAATCACAAAAAAATCAGGCATCTTACAAATCTTGTTATATGAAGCAGATGATTTAATCGCTCATAAGACCATAAATATAAAAGCCTTAAACGGAGATAAGCTTATTGAAAACTATACTGGCCCTAAAACGATTCAACTTGGCTCAGATCAGGAAGCAATGGTTGTAGTTATTCCTAAGGATAAATTTAACAATCCTGTGATGGAAGATAACTCAGTCAACTTTAATTATAAATATCCTGACGCCATAGGATCTGAGACTAAGAAAACTGATAATCTTATTGCATTAAAGACGCTTGGACATGGCAAAACAATTGGTAAAATCCTTGTAGGAGCAAATGCAGAAAATGCCTTTAGCAGGGAAACTGAAATACGTGTAACTTCTGCTTGGCCAGAAAACTTTGTGATTACATTAATAGAGCACTACCCTTTCGCTGATGGTAGACAGTTCTATAAAATCAGTTCTGAAGAGATACGAGACAATTTTGGAAATCTTGTCACAAATGGCACGCGGATAGATTACATCGTAAGCAATGGAAAAGAATCATTAGCAAAATACGTTTCTTACACAATAGGCGGAAGAGCAACTGTATTGATTCAAAATCCAATTGAGGAAACCAATGTAAAGATTTATGCACAATGCGGAGCTTCCATGTCGAATGTGATAGAAATTCAATTCAAGAAAAGTGTTGTTGATTTTGATATAACTTGGGACAACTCCAAACAAGAGTTAAACCTTGGGCCTATTTATGGCTTACTTAACCAGTTTATTTCTGATGGCAGCAAAGTAGAATTAGAACTAGATCAAAAACTTCTAAAGTCAAGTGAGACAATAAATGGGAGGGCAAACTTTTCATTAGATAACCTGACTGAAGGAGTACATAGCGCTACAATTAAGGTAGGAGGTTTAGTAAAGGTCTTTCAATGGAATGTTAGAAAAGATGAAAATTCAATAAATAAAAAATAAGATAATTAAAAAAGAGAGCCTAAATAGAATCCTGAGTATTTGCATAAGCTTTGTTGCTGTCTCCCTATGTCTTTTTCTCTTAAGTAAGATCATTAATTACACGAAAACCGGAGCTGACATTTCTCAAGCATTAAATTTAAATTCTGAGATATTAAATAGCCACACACCACAGGTAAATTGGTTAGAGGATGATATAGAAGTTTATGGAGAAATAAATCCATATCTCCGAGCTGAAATTCAAAAAGCCTATATAGAAGCATGGCATTTATCAAATATTTCCCTGAAGGATAAATCCACCGGATTACTTTCTGAAATCTATACAGACAGTATTTTAAGTTATATGGAGAAAGAAACAGAAAGGACGATCAGGCTTGAACGCATTGATCTATCTCATAATTTACAATTGCATCTATTAAGTTTTGATAAGCAGTTAATCGCTTTTACTGACAAACATGTCTCTGTAATTGAAAGGTTTCAATTAGGAGGTGTTGGCAAAGGTCTACCTAAAGAAAATAGATATATATCAGATTTTGAAGTTGTTATGGTCTTTGAAAACGGGAAATGGAAAATCAAGGAATTAGTTGAACAAGAAAGGAAAGCCTATACAACTACTTTTAATAAAAACGACAATATCCACCCAGTACAATCTGCAAAAGGAATTAATTACTACCCAAAAGAGTATCCTTGGAATGCTTTTTGGAAAAACTACAATCCTGTTCTGATTGAAAAAGACTTCAAAAAAATAAGTTCCTCTGGATACAACTCCATTCGCATATTTATCCAGTACGGGATTTTTGGTGAAGGCAATGTGAATAGAACACACTTGGCCCAGCTGATGGATTTACTAGATCTCGCTGATAAATATAACTTAAAGGTAATGCCATGCTTATTTGACTTCCCGCATGGTTTTGAGCTGCAGTCATACTCAGCTTATGAAAACCAAATGGCTGAGATCATGCATTCGTGTGCAGATCATCCTGCAATCTATGCGTGGGACATTAAAAACGAAGCTGACCTAGATTACAAGTATTATGGGAAAGAAAAAGTAGATCAGTGGATATCTTATATGATCAGCAAGGCGAAAGAATATTCCAAAGGGAAACCAATTACAATAGGTTGGTCAAATATTGAAAGTGCAAAGAATTTTTCGAATGAATTAGAATTTGTTTCATTTCACTACTATGCTGACATTGACAAACTTGCGAGGAAGATTCAAGAATTGAAAAAGGACATTCCTAATAGAATTCTATGCATTTCTGAATTTGGTATTTCTTCAAAATCATTAGACAAAAAACTAAATTATGTAAATGCATTTGAAAAGATTATGATTAGCAATGATGTCAATTCTAGTTTTGCATGGTGCTATTCAAATTTCGATGAGGCTCCATCAGAAGTTTTTGGATGGAAACCTTGGATAAAAGCTAAACAGAAAAGTTTTGGTCTTTTGCAAGAGTAATTAAGTTTAATAGACAAACCAGTTTTGCAATTACTCTGACAAACTGCTAAAGAATTAAACACCTTAGATTCTATTTAGGATTTACGAGTTCAAGCTGATGTCTGTATCCGTAAAGAGTTGCAATCACAGCACAAAAAAGTGGGGAGCTGAAAGGTCCTATTACTGGAATTAGCATAAGTAAACTACAAAGCATGCCTAGAGCAATACTTGCACCAAATCGTTTCCTAATTATCTTGTCACTATTCTTTATGGAGATTTCATGTTGTTCGTTATAGTTGTCCAGAAAAGCATATCCAATAAAATAAGAATATACTAGGAACATGAGAGGTTTCTTTAGAAATTCAAAACCGAAGACCCCAAAAACTATACTTAAAAATAAATAAGCCAACCAAGTTTTGACAAGACACTGGAGCATTACAATAAGCATTCTTTTCTCAGCCTGATAAAAGTCATTCAACTTAAGGACAGTTTGTTTACCCTTTAATATTGAATATGATTTTACAGAAAAATGGAAAATAAAAACTTCTAAAAAGATGATCAGTAAATATTTCATTCCACCTGAAAAGAAAAATACACCTCCTTCTTTTTTTATTTTATCGTTCATTTTATCGTCCTCATCTTCATCGTCCTCGTCATCGTCATCGTCTTCATCCTTATCTTCTCTGTCATTGTCCTCATTTAGCACCACGGGTTCGTCGAAATTTTTAACGTCAGTATCTTGATCGTCGCCATCATCTGATCTTTCATCCAATGCAATATTTTCTTCATTGTCTCTTTCCGTTTCATCATTCCCCATAAAATTATTTATGAGTAAGTAAGAAAATAACATCGCAACAATCAATGAAAATAATGATACCCACTTATGCTCGAAAAATCCAAGCCAAAGTTTATGATCTCTTATAAATTTGGGTGCTTGAGAAGCAGCAACTGATAAGTCAACTGCCTGTTGGAATGATCTAGTAACGGCACTTAGGTAAGTTTTGAACAAGCAATTCTATTTTAGCAACTAAAATAATTAAAGTTACATAGCAAATGGGATGCAATTGAAATTATTTTAGTCCTTCAGAAATACCGATCAACATTTCCTGAGAAAGTGGTTTTTCTTTATAACCTGAAACTAAAGGATATCTGGAAATTTTCTCAATATCAGCAAGATTAGAAGAAGTTGTAAGCATATAAATTAATGACTTATTTGAATTCTTAAATTCTCCATATCTCTCAAGAAAGCTCCAACCGTCTATCTTAGGCATGTTAATGTCAGAGAATATCAAATCAGGGGCAACAAAGTCAGGAGAGTTCTGGTGCTCCTTAAAATATATTAAGGCTTTTTCTGCTGACGAAAAAAAGATATACCTATCACATATATTATATTCATTTAAAACATGTTCGTGGTAATAGTTTGTTGCGTGATCGTCATCTATGAATACAAGAAAATTAAACAATTTCATAGTTAGCAGTTTATTATCCTAAGGCTTATACTCAGGCATTCGATTAAATCTACTAATAAAACGTAATAAAAAATTTACAGCACAGCAATTGCCACTTACAATCACACTACATTTCTAAACTTATGTTATACAGTGGCTGTGATTCGACAGATACACGAGGTTTTCTCCTATCTTTTAATACATTTTCAAAATGTAATCCATACCATTCTGCTATATCATCCAACGGTAGAGAAGCTGCTGCTGTATAATTCATTTGACCCAATTGGATTCTTCGTTCTTTGTCAACTAGCAGACGTTCTACACAATCTGCCATTCCATTTACATCTCCTGGTTTGAAAAACTCACCTACATATCCCTCTTCTTCCACTAATTCTTTAAGATCACCAATTTTTGGTAAAATCACAGCTTTCCCAAAGCAACCCGCTTGATGCAAGACACCTGAGCTTCCTGTTGTACTTGTGTAGTCAAATAATACGGCAGTAGAGTTGTTAAATAAATCAGGAACATCTTCTTCTGCCACATAACCTGTGAATTTTAGATCTTCAACATCTTTGTACTGATCTGCAATAGAACCTAGATAACCTTTCACATTTGGATTATCAGTACCAGCTATTACTATTTCAATTCTCCTATTTAATTTCTTTCTAACTTTCAGGATTGCTTCTATCATATTCCCTACTTTCTTATATGTACCAAATTTTCCAAAAGTCATAATACGGTCTACATCTTGCTCTTTTTCAAAATCTGGAATCGCTGGTAATTCAAAACTACCATGTGGTACTAAGGCTACATTTGTAGCTTTATATTTTTCTTCTAGTATTTGAACATATTTTGCCATTGTCACGGTTACCATATTCGCCTGGAGTAAGATTCTTGTCATAAGACTTCCAGAGAAATTGTATACCCATTTTAAAATTGGATTACCTGTGATACCAGCAGATTTTAAATCAACTGTCTCCATTATATTATGTAACAACACCACGGATGGTATGCCACTCAGGCGGCTGACAAGTGGAGTGAGAAGTCCAAGAGCAGCGGGTATTTTTTTGTCTCCAAAGGACAAAAATTGAATATTGTATAAAACAAGATCAGCTTTAAGCGTGACGAGTGCTTTTCTAATCTTTAAAACATTCCAAATGGAATTAAAATTCCAAACTTGGTGTATCGTTAACTTTGCATTACCAACGAATTTTGGATACTCCTCACCTTCTGGTAGAGTATCAGTAATTATTATAAGTTCTTCTATTGATTCTTTATTTTTAAAACTTTCAACCAAGTGATAAGCGTACTCATTCAAAGTACCTTTACTGGGCGGATAAGGACTTACAATTGCTAATTTTATCTTTTTCATGTTGTTGTTGTTAAAATTGTTACTGTTTTCTGTAGATTTTTTTTTATTGCTTAATTCTTTTATTTTAGTTTAGATAGTTAGGGGGAATAATTGTAAACTGACCGTGAAATTTTGTTAGGTGCAGTAATCTGTGTATTGGATTCGTATCATTCGCAATGATAATGACATCAGATCCACTTTTATTTGCTTTTACTTTTGTCATCATCAAAGCATTTAAGCCTGTAAGATCCATTTGGGCAACTTTTGTCATATCCACTCTTATAAGCTTATTCCTTTCAATAATTTCTGGCAGACTTCTTTTAAGATCAAGAGCAGCCATAGTTATCATTTCGCCAGCAATTTTAATGTCAATTTGCTTGGCATCTCTTTTAATTTCTAGGTTTAAATTCTTCATTGTTGTTGTTTTAAAGTTTTAATATTTAAATTCTACTACAATATTAGCCTCTAAACGTCTTGTTTTACTGAGCTTTCGATATTTGGTTGTATTCTACCGATTTTTGGTATAATTGCTTAGTTTCCCGATTTTTAGGAACTAGTTATATCTTGCAGAACAATTAGAAATATGAGGTTTAAGTTGATTCTAGCTCTTTTCTCTATCCTTTATAGCAGTTTATCTTTTGCTCAACAAATGGACAAAGGGTATAAACATCTTGAAAATCAAGAATTCGAAGAAGCAGAACAATTCTTCCAAGAAGTATTGCAGGATTTTCCAGAGAATAAAACTGCAAACATTTGCTATAACAGGGCGATAGGTTTGAATGGCCAAGTAACAAAAGCGCTTGCTGGATTCCGGACTTTAAAACAACTATTTCCTGACGACTTAGAAGTCAATCTCAATCTTGCTGAGGCTCTTATGTGGAATAGTGATTATGGAGCTGCAGAAAGCGTCTATCAGAAGTTCAGCCTTGATCATTCAGAAAACTTCACTGTGCAATTAGGCTATGCAAATGCACTCGCAGCACAAAATAAATACGCTGAAGCCATATTACATATTGAAAAAGCCTGTGTAATAGATCCCACTAATCCTTCATCAAAATTATCACGCAAGTATATCTATCTAGGAAGTGCAGAATCTGAAAAAACGAATGGTAGATATGAACAAAGTGAGAAAATACTTGACAAATTGAATTTGCAATATCCAGAAGATTTAGATATTCTGATCTCCCAAGCTAACTTGGCTCTTATAATGAATAAACTGAGTAAGGCAGAAAGTAAATTCAAACTCCTCCAGACGTCTGATATAAATTCGCTCGAAGGACTTTTAGGCATGTCCTATACTTCGCTTTTAAAGATGAATCACAGTAACGCATTAAGTTATGCCGAAAAAGCACTGAAGCTGAAAGGGAATTCTAGCGATCAACAATCTAGAGCTGAAATAGCAAGAATAAATGCACTAGGCGCTCAGGGTAAATTCAGAGAAGCCAGATATTACTTAGAAAATCTTGAGGTAGAAGATGGTAAAACAAAAGAAACTGAACAAGCCAAAGCAAGACTCTTATTCTGGAATGGAAATTATGATCAGAGTATCTCTATTTATGATTCACTAGAAACAATTTATACTGAATCATCTGACATTAAAATTGCTTATTCAGAAGTACTGATCGCAATCAATAAAAGAGATTCAGCTAATGATAAATTGCAATCAGTCATCTCCAAACAAAATCATCATCCGGATGCCACTAAGCTTAGGGATAAACTGAATCGCATCTATGGAAAAAAGATAGAACTAAATACTTCTTTTGATGACGATATAGCAAATAATAATTCATTTTTATCAACTGCCCGATTTAGTTTCTCCCCTAATGCCAAAAACAGAACATTTTTTGAAATTGGACAAAAGTCTTCAAAAAATAATGTACCAGATAACGCAAGGCTTTTAAGACTTGTAATTGGAAATGAATTCTATTTCAGTCATAAGAATACAATCAAAGGTTTTCTTGGAATAAACAATAGTGATGGCTTCACAAAATCAAATACAAACTTCGTATATAATCTTGCTTTTAAGTCACAACCAAATAAACAAGTGAGCGTTGAGCTTGGTACTCAAAGTGAAATGCAAAATTATAATGCAGACCTTATAAAAAGCAATATTTCGCAACGGGACTTTTATCTAATTAATAGTCTTAATCTACCTATAAACTTAGGCACATATGCGGTTCTCATGAACTCACAATTGTCTGATAACAATAGTCGCAACCTGATATTTGTTTCCCTATATTATACACTGATGAATGCACCAAATCTAAAAGCTGGAGCAAATTTTTCAAGTTTTGAATTTAGACAAGCAACAATAGTTTATTTCAGCCCAAACTACTACCAAAACATTGAAGGCTTTCTTCAAATTTCTAATCTAGACATAGAAAGAAGTTCTCTTCTTTACCATTTTGGAGGAGCTATTGGAAATCAAAAAATAGAAGAGAGCGCATCTGAAATCACAAAACGTTTTGAAATAAAACTTGGTTATAAAATTTCTGAAAACTCTAAGATCTTAGCTAATTACTTGTACACTGATGCTGCTCAAACGAACACCTTCTCTGGCCAGGATGATGGATTAGGGTATTCTTATAGCAGATACGGGATAGAATTACTGCATAGCTTTTAAAGTTACTCTGTGTATATCTTAAATAAAAAATGAGATTTTGCTATCGCAAAACCTCATTGACGCTTTGACTCTACTTCTAGAGTCCAATAAAATGAAAAATATATTTTACAGCTTTACAAAATTGCCAGTCGAGATTTCTCCATCTTTGGCAACCTGATAATAGTACACACCTTCTCTCCAATTTGAACAATCAATTTCAAAACTATTAAGCCCTTTCTTGCCTTCTACAGATTGGCTATACGCTAATTCTGAGTACGCATTCAAAATCTGAATCTCACATGATTGATCCCCATTTAACTCAAATGACATTCTAGTAAACTCCGAAACCAAACTTGGGCTACATTTGACTATACTACTTGATGTATCTGTACGATTTCTTAGAATTTTAGATTCTTTAATCTCTAAATCTTGAAGATGAACATATAAGTCTTGGAGCCCCTCATCTGGATTAATCAATTTGAATGTGATTTTTTTAAGCTTGGCCCAACTCAAGTTCATTTGTAATTTCTCTTCAATTGCCATTTTAGAAATATTATAATTTTCAAGCTCACTTCCTAAAACAAATTGACCTCCCATTACATCCTCTTTCATGCCCCAATCAAAAATAACTTCAATGGTTCCTATCCCTTTCGCTTTAAAACTATAGCAATTAAAATCTTCTGTATTCATATTTTCTAATCCTGAACCAATTTCTCTGACTACTTCTATTTGATCATCCACAGAAGCAGCTAACTCTAGGTTCCTCTCCATTTGATATATTGTTCTATCATTCTCAGAAGATTGGCTTACATGTAAGTTTACAATTAAATTCCTTGGACTTTCTATATAGGTCCATAATCCATCTTCTACTAATATTTCATCTGAAATACCGCCTTTGTTAGAACGCACAATAGCATAAAAAGAACAGAGCCCACCAGAATACATTTTCAGGTTTTCAATCTCTTTATTTATATCCAGTTTTAGACTTACTCCATAAGAGCTTTCCTCACCTAATTCTAATACTTGTTTTTCACTTTTAAAATGGATAACATTACTACCATTGGAATTTTCAACTTTAAAGTATAGATCCTTATTTAGGTAAAATACTTTCTTAATGTATACTCTAGGCGCTTCCGTAAAAAAATAGTATCTAATCTCTTTTTCTCTATCAATTAAGTGTAAAGTTTTATCAACAAGTTCATCTAATGTTTGAATATCATTCGCCTTAAACTGAAAGTTGTAGTATGTATCATTCGGCGTATAATGTCTTGTATTCCAATGAGATTCTACTTGAATGCCTTCTTTGTTATGGAAAATTGAAAAACTTGTTGCGTATTGTGTTTCATTCCGCCCATTGACATATTCAATAACTAAGAATGGATGTTTCCCATTAAAACTAATTTCCTCAATCTTTTTAATCTCAAATCCCTTTCTTCTAATTTCCATTTGAAGTGGATTTTCATACACTGTGTTTTCTGTCTCTAATATCAGCAGGGATGCTATTTGTTTTGAATCCTTAACATACTCTCTATAACAAGAATGAACAAAGTTTAAATTATCAAAACTAGATTCTTGTGATACGTTTGTTGCAAAAATTGAATTACTTAAGTTCTTTGGAAAACAATTTTCAATAAGAATTGGATTCGCACGTAAGTCCAAACTTGTCAAAACGAATAGTAAGGCTAAAAGGAATATATTTTTCATTGTATATCATATTAATACAACAAAAGTGGCTTTAATGGATCGGCATATTTAATCCTTTCGTTTTTTGGTAGGCTTATCTCTTTTTTTGGTATTGATCGAGCGATTTTTAGGAATCGAACATCCAGTCATTTTAATAAAAGGATATTAGTTTTTCAGAATATTCAAACTTCTCATAAGCAGTGGCTTATGCGCGCGGCTGATTGGAATTACTTTTTTCATGATGACAATTGTATTATCCTCAATGTCTTTAATCTTATCTAAATTTATTATATAAGACCTGTGTACTTTTAGAAGCCTTGGGTTATTCAAGCGACTGTCTATACTTTTCAATGCTCCGTAAATTATGTGATTGCCGTGATTTTCTGTCCACACCTTAACATAATCCCCTACATTTTCAAAGTATAAAATATCTTCATATGGTATACGGACAAATCTTCCCTCTGTCTTAATGTATATTTCTTTGCTCGCACTTGAAATAGCTGCTTCATTTATTCTCTCTTCATTCCTTATTGCCTTTTCTATAGCCTTTAAAAGTCTAGGCTGCGCAACTGGTTTTTTTATAAAATCTGTAACATCATATTCAAATGCATCGTATGCATAGTCTGTATTTGATGTTATAAATATTACCTGTGGAATGTATGGCAGTTTTTCCAATAATTCTAGTCCTGACAAACCTGGCATTTCAATATCAAGAAGCAACAAATCAACCTTGTGGGTATTCATGAACTCTAATGCTTCTTCTGCACTTTCATAATTCCCAACAATTTCGACAGCTTCTATTTTCTCACATAAATGCTCCAAGGAAACGCGAGCCATTTTTTCATCATCTACTATTAGGGTCAATAACTTCATTAGAATGTATATTTTAAGTTTGCATTTTTGCAAACCTTTCTTCTACAAGAGACAGAGCAATTTGCGCTTCATTTAAAAAGATATCTATTTTCTGATTCAATTCCTCATGTTGGCTGTTAGATGCTAACTCTTCAATCATACCTAAGTCATTTGTGAATTTTGCCAGACCAACCATTTGAAATGTTGGTTTAATTTTGTGTGCAATGCTCACAACTTGAGAAAGTCGCTCAGAATTTTTTAAGTTATTAAGTTCTTCGGGAGTTTTTTCTAAAAAAATACTAAATATTTCGGACGCATATACCTTATCATTCCCATATGTAGCTTCAAGATACTTCTCATCGATTTCAATTTTACCACTCGTAGGCTCAGGTACCACTTCCTTTTCCTGATCCTTTTCTAGTGTCATAAAGAGGTCTTGTTTGATCATCTTTTCTTCAACAAACCCTGTTTCATTTATATGAATATCAGAAGTGGCACTTTCCTCACTCTGCTCTGTATTCTCAACAAGCTCGTTTACATATTTGTCAAGCACATCTAGAATCTGATCTGGATTAAATGGTTTTGCTAGAAAATCTGACATGCCTGCATCCAGCGCTTCGTTCCTTTTTGAACTTAAAGTAGATGCGGTGAGTGCAACAATGGGTATATCAGAATTTGCATTCCCTAGCTGACGGATAGCCTTAGTCGCTTCATATCCATTCATTTTTGGCATTTGTAAATCCATGAAAATTATTGAGAAAGGATATCGTCTTGCAAGTTCAACTGCCTCTAATCCATTTTCAGCCATCCGATAATCATAATTCCATTTCTCGAACAGCTTTGAAATGTATTTTTGATTCATCTTATTATCCTCTACTATCAGAATAGGATTTTTGAGCACAATTGACTCATAATCCTTTTTGATTTCTTGTTTAGCGTCTCTTAGTGCAATGTTTGTTTCTTCAAAATGTAAGACAATGCTAAATTTACTTCCTGTTCCTAAACGACTACTGACATGAATATCTCCATCTAACAGATCAATAATCTTCTTTGTAATTGCTAATCCTAGGCCGGTCCCTTTCTGAGACACTTCTTCCCTACCGTCAATTTGGCGGAATTGGTCAAAAATAAATTTCAACTTATCTTCTTCCATCCCAATTCCTGTATCTTCTACTTCAAATCTAATTGAGATTCTATCGTTATCTCTATCAATTATTCTTGCCCTTATATATATGTAACCCTCATTTGTAAATTTCTCTGCATTCCCAACAAGATTATACAATATTTGGTTCAATAAAACAGGGTCACCTACAAGCAATCTATCAAGTCCTGTATCTAATTCCAGTTGTACAGAAACAGGAGAAGAATCTAATTTTACGGTAAATGTTTTTTCAATAGAATTCATCAACTTGACTAAGTCAAACTTTTTATTCCTAATTTCCATACTTCCTGCATCAATCTTAGCAATATCAAGAATATCAGAAATCAAGTTGAGAAGAATGTCAGCAGAACTTTGGAGTACATCTAAATGATCTGCTTGCTCTGCATTTAATGATGAAGATTCCAGTAAATGAGACATTCCAACTATTGCATTTAATGGTGTTCTGATTTCATGGCTCATATTCGCCAGAAAAATCCTTTCTGCTTTCTCAGCACTTTCTGCTTTTATCTTTGCTTTTTCTAATTCGTGCTGTAAGGTTTTTTGAGAGGTCAAATCAAAGTGGATTGCAAGACTACCCATAAATTGATCTCTATCAAAAAAAGGTGCTTCACTCACTAGCATCCATATTAACGAGTCATCTTTTTTCTTTAATTGTAACTCTTGGGTTTTTACTAATGATTTACTTCTATTCTCTCCTTTGAAAAGTTTGCTGTCTGGGTCATTTATCAGTTTACTAATAAAATCTTGACCTAACAATTCCTCTTCCTTATATCCTAATTGCTCACAGAATAATGGATAAGCTTTTACAACCTTCCCCTCAGTATCTATCTCAACTATACCTAGGTTCATATTCTCAAAAATCGATTTGTATTTTTCCTCACTATTTTTACGTTCAGTGATATCTTTGGCAATCATGGAATAACTTTTAATTCCATTGTTGATATTTAATTTAGCAGATTGGCCTAACCAAATAGTTTCCCCCTTTGCCGTTTTTACTGGTAGTTCAATGTAAGATTGGGAAGCCCCTTCTTCACGCATTGCTAAATAAAAATCCAGTGCTCTTTTTTTATAATCCTCTTTAACGAGATTTGTGAAATGCATTCCTAGGATGTAATCTTTTTGATAACCAAAACGATTCAATGCTGGTTCGTTTACATAGGTAAAAATACCTTGTGCATCTGCACTATAAATAAAGTCCGATGAGTTTTCAACAATTTCCCTATACTGCTTTTCACTTTCCTCTAGTTTGAATGTTCTAATCTTGACCTCATTTTCTAAACCTGTATTCAGTGCCTTTAAATCACGATTTGCTTCAAACAACTCAAGCGCTTTCTTCTCCAGAATGGATTCAGCCTGTTTACGAGCTAATATTTCCCTTTCAAGTTGTCTGCGTAATAATTCAAAATCATTATTCATCCTAATACTTTTCAATCAAGAATCTAACTATACTTCCGTCCTCTTCAATGTTCTCTCTAGATATTCTAGCTCTTTCATTATATCTAATCAATGTTTTCTCAATAAGTCCCATCGCAAAGTCTGCCATTTTCCTCTCAGATTTATATACCATTTCTAATATATTATCTGAAATTCGAGTCGTATCAAAAGTGGGTAGTTGCGCATCTGGATACAACTTCTTTACTTCAACATGAATGTGATTTTCTATTGATTCAAAAAAATCAAAGGCATTGTCTTCTTTGTCAAAAAATACACCATAGTTTTTTTCAAATGTTCCAAATAGGTACTGCCCAAAAGTTTTCAAAAGATCTGGTACAGGCAATTTTGTTTTTTTGTGCAAAAACCCAACAAGTTGGAGCATTTCATCATATTCATAAGTTCCCACGGCTGTATATACACCCTTGGAAGGTAGGTCACAAGAGACTAACATTTCATCTACAGTTTCGTATCCGAAACTCTTTTCTACCATTTCAATGAATTCTGTAAAAACTATTCCTTTCATAATTATTTTAATTATCCAATAATCTAAGATTTCATTACAAAAATCTACATTTTACTTCTGTAAATCGAATTTCACGGGGGATTGAATTGCAAAGTAGTTTTCTTTGTATCAGATATTAAGAATGAAACCTTTGAAAATTAATTTGCAACTTCAGCGTCAACTAAAGTAATAAAATTAATGTTGTTTTAAAATTGTTAAACTCCTGCTCATAAGAAGCGGGAGTTTACTTTTTATCTGGATGCACAGCGCACACATTGATTGCTTTCTGGCATAAACAATATCCTAGCCTCTGGAATTGGATTTTTGCAATCAAAGCATAGACCAAAATCCTCACTATCAATTTTTTGCAAAGCAGCTTTCAACTTACCTAACCTCCTTTGATTATTCCTAAGGGATGCTTCCATTACACTTTTGTTATTAATGGCGTCCATTCTTGAGATCCGTCCCAAGCTATTTTCTGGCACTACTGGTTGAGTCATATCTTCCAACTCGACCAGATCTTTCTCAGTTTTAGCGATGAGTTCAATAATTTTCTTTTTCAATGCAATTTTATCCATATTCAATTTCTGCTTCTAAGATACAACCTTGCGTTGCCAATCCTATCCATTTCATAGGCAAGAGTGAGAAGGTTTAACTAAACATCCATCTTTCTATCTTCAATAGACAAATAAGAAGCATATGCCATAACCATAATAATTCATTTCAAATTATTATTCTTTATAATATAAGTTCTTCAATTCTCTATTATGTATAACTTTGCAAAAAACTACTGACTTGGAGAATCTATCAAAACACATTGAGAGTCTGATATTTACGACGGATAAGGCTTTATCAGAAAAAGACCTTAAGGCGGCTCTAGATAAGACGTTTAAGCAAAATATTAATAAAGACGAGATTAGTAGCGCATTGGAGTCTTTGCAGAATAAGTACAAATCAGATGAATTTGCTATTGAGGTAGTAGGCATATCAGGTGGGTACCGCTTTATGACCAAAGCAGCATACCACGATACAATCTCAAGTCATTTGACTATACTAAACAAGAAGAACTTATCCAAAGCTGCACTAGAGACACTAGCTATTATAGCATATAAGCAACCTATCGTTAAAAGTGAGATCGAGAGCATCAGAGGAGTAGGATGTGATTATTCAATCCAAAAGCTATTAGAAAAAGAGCTTATTGAGATGGTAGGAAGGAGCAGTGGGCCTGGAAGGCCAATGGAATATGGGACTACGGAAAAGTTTCTTGACCATTTTGGGATTAAAGAGGTCAAAGATCTTCCTCAATTAAAAGAATTAAAACAAGATAATGAGCTTCTTGGTGAACAAGCACCCATAGAATATGATTCTAGTATAGAAACAATGACAGAAGAGGAATGAGTTCTTCAGACAAACCTTTAGTAAATCGTGTTGCAAATAGTGCTTTAATCACTATAAATCTTGAAAATTACTTTCCTGATAAGCTTAGTTTTGTGGAGATAGATATCAAGGATTACCTGTTTAAGGAATTGATCTTGAAAGAAAAAGACTTCAGGACTGCACTCAAAGAGATAAACTGGGAGAATTACAAGGGGAAGACAGTATTGTTGTATTGCAGTGCAGATGCCATTATTCCTGTTTGGGCTTATATGCTATTTTCTGCCCAACTTGCCCCTTATGCAGATTTGATACATTTCGGTAAAAAAACCCATTTTCTGGAAGAGCATTATAACAAATCCATAGCAGAATTGGACCTGAGTATCCATGAAGGAAAGCGTGTGGTAATCAAAGGCTGCAGTGATAAAGAAGTACCAGCATCCGCATATGTTAGTTTAACAAGAGCGCTTCAACCTTTTGCACAGAGTATAATGTATGGAGAGCCGTGTAGTACCGTACCTATTTTTAAGCGTCCAAGAAAAGTATAAATCCACACAAGTTCTTATTGTGATTGCACTGAAGAATTGGAGCCTCCAAAAATATATCCTGCAATCAAAGCAATGTTTCTATTCTTGACAGGATCGTCTGAAAACGGATTCAGATTTGAAAGAGCTAAGCCATAATTAAATCCTATAAATACTGAATTCAAATCAAAAGTAAATCCAAAGTTCAAGCCCAAGTCTCCTCTCTTCAAAGTCCCTGAACTCAAATCTATATCTGTGGTTTCACCTTGAAATTTATATTTCCCATTCAGCATTAATCCATAATAAGGACCCGCATGTAAGTTAAACGCAGAATTTTCAGACGTACTGATAGTATATACTAGGTCAAATGGAATTTCAAGATATGTAAACGATGTAGTACTGAACTCATCCCCAATTTTTGTTTTAAACCCTTTTGTAGAATAGAGAATACCAGGTCTTGCAGAGAATTTATTTCCTATTTGATCCAAGTAGCTAAATCCTATCTGATACCCTTTTGATGTCTTTATACTTTGGTTAGTAAATGATGCACTCGTAACAGTAGGCAAATTATATCCTAATCGTATATTCAGCTGAGCACTTAAATGCGTGCCGCAGAATATGAGGAGTATTACAATAATATTTAATCGCATGTTTTCTCAGAATTCAATTTGTAATGTAAATAGGGTCTACTCAAAAATAAAATAGAGGGCAATGCCCTCTATTTTATTTTTTAATCGCTTATGCTATTAAAGATCAGAAGAAGCTCCTCCAAACATATATCCTGCGATAATAGATATGTTTGTGTTCTTTACACTAGTACTATCATCTGGGTCCGTATTTAGATTTGTTAATCCTAAGCCATAATTTAGGCCAATATAGACACCGCTAAAATCTACAGTTGCACCTAGATTTAAACCAAAATCACTTCTGCTTAATGTAACTTCATCATCATCAAAATCGAAATCT
>CALCMJ010000098.1 GCA_937967615.1 uncultured Saprospiraceae bacterium | reverse complement strand
CAAATACCCTTGCATAGATCCAGCTTTATAGTTTACTGGCGTTGTATAGGGATATTGCGTAAATGAATCTATAAGTTCTGATGTGCATTCGTTAACTCTAGATTCTGCCTCAAGTGCATTCCCTCTATTGGGGTTTTTATAATATGCAACAACATCATCTATCAAGATCTCATATTCAAAACCCGCTTCTCTTAATTGACTGAGTTCGCTTGCGCTATAATCACTAATCACATATCTATGTGGCATGTGCTCACCATGATCAACTTCTATTCCCAGAGCAGCCAGTTCATTTATACTATTATTATATAAAAACACCTTTGCTCTTGAATAATCAGGACTTTGTGCACATAGCAGTAATGGGAAGATAAAAAGAGATAAACTTGAAATAATATTTTTCATTCTATGAATTATAGCGCAATTTAAAATTATTCATTGAAGCAAATGGCTATATGTGCAATGTTAATTGTCTCCTTAACATGTAAAAGTAGGATTGTATCAAATACTCCATAAAAAAAGGCATTGCCAATTAAGACAATGCCCTTATTTAATTTTTAAAAATGCGCTTTTAATTAGCTACATTTTCTGTTGGTCTACGCTCTGGAATGATAAGCTCAGTATTATACGATGGTACAAATACTTTGATACTTTCAGTATCGTGCTGATCAAGGTTAACAAACTTCCAATTATTCCCTCCATCCAAAGATGCAGCTAAAAGATTACTGAATGACTTAACTTTAGTTCCTCCTATCTCAAGTACTATAGATTGGCTTACAATACAATGTAATTCATCCCCAGCTTTAATAATGTCAGTTCCCTCAATAATAGATCCTGATAAATATTTGATGCTCTGTTGTTCCATCATCATCCTATCGTCTTCAAGAAGCTTCTTCATAAAGACATCTCCTCCACCCATCTCTACGATATTTGGATGTGACATTTCAATAACCTTGTTATAGTCTTTACTTATAAATGCGTCCACAAAGGCCTTACCATCATTTGTCAGCCCTTCATTCTCAATAGCTTTAAAAGGAGAACCATCATCGTCTTCAATAATCATGTCATCCTGCGCAAATGAAGCAGTTGTAAATAATAGCGCAAATAAAAATGTAAATAGTCTCATTTGTGTTTAGTTTTCTTTTGTGTTACAAAGATAATTTAGTTTAAACGTAAAAAATATGATTATGATAATCTTAACCTAAGTCCAAATAGCCTTCTCGATGAGCTCTAACTCCTTGTTGCAGAACACTTTAGTCGTCTCTGCAAAAGACTCAGTGAATTCAGAAACATAAAATTCATGGGTCCCCTGAAGCTTTTCAGAATTTAAACTGCTTTTATTCAATTTTTCCTCAACCACATCAGCGACAACGTCTGTAGAATCAAAGATTTCTATTTTTCCCTCAAAGAATTGATCTATACTATCTTTTATCAGCGGATAATGGGTACATGCTAACAATAGCGCATCTATACCATTAAGCATTTCATGGGACAAATAGTTCTTAATAATCTCTGTACTTAGTTGATTGTTATGAAATCCTTCTTCAATCATAGGAGCAAACAAGGGTGTAGCTAATTGCACAACCTCTAGGTCCGGGTCTATCGTTTTCAATTTTCGCCTATAAATGTCTGACCGTATAGTTGCTTTTGTCGCAATCACTCCTACCTTAGAAAACCCTTTGTAAGAAACTGAATGCACAAGTGGATCCACAACATTTACAAATAGTGCATTCCCTTCAAAAAACTCTAAAAGTGTATCATATGCAGCAGACGACGCAGAATTACAAGCGATCACAATCATTTTACAATTCTGCTCTAATAAAAATTTGCAAATCTTAAGTGAATAGAAACGTATAGAATCAGCAGATTTATCACCATATGGCAGGTGCGCAGTGTCACCAAAGTAAATTATCTTTTCATTTGGGAACCGCTTAAAAATAGCATTGGCAACCGTTAAGCCGCCGATACCTGAATCAAATATTCCAATGGAATAATTGCGTTTTAAATCTTTATTCTGAACCAATAGTTATAAACCCAGTTTAGCTTTAACTAAGCCACTCACATCAGAACCTGGGTCTGCAAATAAAATGAAACCTGTACTGAAATCAAACACATACGTGTAACCATTTTCAGCTGCAACATCATCAATTGCTTTTTGAATTTTGTCACGTATAGGCTTTAACAAGACCTCACTTTTTTCAAATATTTGTTGCTGGCTATTCTGCTCAAACTCCATGATTTTCTGCTCTTCCGCCTTTAAGTTTGTCACTTCTGTTTCTAACTGCTTAGGCGAGTAATTGTCTCTAGTTTGTTCTAGAGTTTGATACTTACTCTGCAAGGATTGCAACATCTCTTGCCCTTTTTTCAACAGTTGATTTCTATATGTCTCAATATTCACATTCGCCTCTTTTACAGAAGGTAAAGCTTGTAAAAGCTCTTGCGTATTAACATACCCAAACTTTTGAGCTGAAACATCATTGCTCAAGGCAAAGGAAGCAACTAATAATAAAATTGTAATTAAATTTTTCATGTATTCTTTTTAATTGTTCTTAGTCAAATTATCTGATTCCCAAACGACGTTTTACTTCATCTGTCTTGTCGTAGTCCTCACTTGCAAATAATATTCCAGCTGATCCTGCCTTATCCAAAATAATGTCATAGCCTCTATCAGATGCTAAATCTTCTATAGCAGCAAATACTTTATCTTGTACTGGTGAAATCAACTCTTGTCGTTTTCTGAATAAATCCCCATCTGGACCAAATCTTCTTTTTTGTAATTCTCTAACAGCAGACTCTTTAGCCATTATCTCATCTTCTCTCTGCCTCTTAATTTCATCACTTAACAAGACTTGCTCTGCTTGGAATTTATTATATAAACTTTTAATCTCATCCATCTCCAAGGAAATTTCTTGTCTCCACTTTGCAGAAATATTGTCTATTTCACTTTGTGCGTTTCTATAATCTGATAATTCCTCTAATACTTCATTCACATCTACTAAGGCAATCTTTTGTGCCTGCATGGAAAATGAAATCAAGAAGGTCAAAAAACTAAATGTGATTATCTTTTTCATTATTGATGGTTTACTTTTTTAGAAAGCTCGGCAAAAATACAATTTAGCCCAGTAATTATATAATGGACCCATATTAAGAGTAAAAAGTTTCATAGCAAACATTGCTAAAAATCAAATATATCTTTACAAGAGTCTGTATTTCAACTAGTTAACTTAAAAATCGCAAAACTGTTTAACGAATGTTTAACCTTGATGTTAAGCCGTTTAACAGAGCTAAAACCTAATACTACACGAATTTTGAAAATTATGTGCCATTTTAAATTCTCTCACGATTGCGCATATACGATAAACTTAGTTTCAAAAAACTCTTCATTAAAATATGTATTGATCGGAGTTTTTTCACAATATGTCATTTTTGAAGCCTCGCGCAATTCTTCTTTTAATTCTCCACCTTTCAACGCAATAAGACCGTTTGGAAGTGCATGAACTGATTCTTCTTTTATCAGCTTGCTCGTCCATTTTACCAAATTGGAAGTCCTAGCTACTGCTCTAGTTACTACAAAATCATATTTACCCTTATGTTCTTCTACACGTGAATGCACCGTCTGAACATTCTGAATATTTGCTTTTTTACAAATTTCATCTACAACAAATAATTTCTTTTTCCTACTGTCTAATAAGACAAAGTTTGTCTGGGGAAATAATATCGACAAAGGTATCCCAGGAAAGCCTCCTCCTGTACCCAGATCCAAAATATTAGCCTCTGGTTTAAATTGTATAAATTTTGCAACGGCCAAAGAATGTAAAATATGATGAATATAAATATTGTCAATATCCTTACGTGAGACAACATTGATTTTTGAATTCCAATTGGTAATTTCTTCAGATAAGACTAATAATTTATCTAGCTGTTTACCTGAAAGATTTGGAAAATATTTAGTTGGAGTTTGCTCTACCATTGTTTTCTATGAATAAATAAAAAGGGACTTAATAAAATATAATACAAGAACATGATACCATCAAGTAATGGAAAACTCAGTTTTAAATCTTCTTCTTCATACTTAATCGCAATTTTAGCATACACCATCCAACATATAGCCATCCGCAGACCAAATGTAACCAAGGCAAATGAATAAGCCCCTAAAAAAATGAGCAACAAAGTCAATACATAAGTGAGTATGTGACTCATTGAATAGATTGTAAGTAATACTTTTATTCCCCATTTGTATCTACTTGCAGTTGTAACATGTCTAGTTTTTTGATTAAAAAACGCACGCATAGATTGTGCTGGAATGGATTCTGTAAAAGAATGTGGGTTTAAGCATACAGTGGTATTCTTTACATTTGCTACTTCTGAAATAAATAGATCATCATCTCCTGATGCAATATCTACATGAGAATCAAACCCATTGGAATTTATAAAAACTTCTTTCTTATAGGCCAAGTTACGTCCAACCCCCATATACGGAAAACCTGACAAGGCATAAGACATATACTGCATCGCAGTCATTAATGTTTCATGTCGTATGAATGCATTTAACAAGCCTTTTTCTTTTTTATATGCCCCATAACCGAGAACAATATCCTTTTTCTCAGTAAAGGCATCTGTCATGGCATTTATCCAATCATTCGAACGTGGAATACAGTCTATATCAGTAAGTAAAATAATCTCCTTTTTAGCATTTCCTATCCCTTCTTCTAAGGCCTTCTTTTTACCTTTTTGATCTACTTTAGCAGAAACAATAATGGCGCGTTTATCATTTAGTCTTTTTAAACTTTCTAAAGTCTTGTCAGTTGAAAAATCATCAACTAGCACAAGTTCATCAGTAGGTCTAAGTACGTTTAAGTAACGATTTACATTTGAGATATGACTAATTCCATCTTTGATACACACAATCAAACTTACAGACTCTCCAGAACTAGATATCTTCTGGCTATTGTGTTGAAATAGCAATTTTACAAAGAGAAAAAGCCAAAACCCAAGGTTTGTCAGAATTGAAACAAATAGTGCAAATTTTATCCAAATTGGGTCCAAAGATTAGATCATTTTATACACAAAAGTCGTTTAACAATTTGATAAACAAGGACATAAACCAATATTGTTAGTAAATAAGCGTAAAATATAGGGTTAGCGCGTCATTTAAGTGTCTTATTTATGGCACATAATCTCATTTTTGGTTTTAACTTTATAGGTCATAGTATGTTATACTTTAAGTTTTAACATATTAAGATAATTTAATATATGTTGACTACATAACTTACACCCGTATCAAAGATGAAAAATAGATCCATAAACTACTTTCTTATTAGCTTTCTCTTCTTAAGCGCACCATTATTTTCACAGATGGAAATAGATGGGGAAACCCTATATGGCAATGAATGGATCAACTATAACCAAGAATATTTTAAACTTACCGTAACTGAGGAAGGAATCTATCGAGTGACAGGTCAAGAACTTGAGAATGCTGGTCTAGTTCTAGAAGAAGCACAGGGAAGATTCTTACAACTATTTCATCAAGGGAAACAAGTTCCTATGTTTGTCTCTGATGCTGAAATTTTAGAAAGTGATGGCTTTATTGAATTTTACGGGAAAGGAAATAAAGGTGAAATAGACAAACATCTTTACCAGGATTGGGAAGAGGATCAACTTAATCCTGAATACAGTAATTTTTCTGATGAATCTTCTTATTTTCTGACTTGGGTTCCTGGGTCTAATAATCAAGAATATAGACTTTCACAAATACCAAATGATATATCAGGTAACCCAAGCCCAGAGCCTTATTATGTGCACAGTGAAAAAATGGTCTTCTCAAACTGGCATCTCAAGCCTGATCATACTTCAAAGAATATTAGATATTCACATTTTGATAAATTAGAAGGTTTTGCGTCAGAACTTGCTAAAAAAACTACATTAAGCTTTCCCATTTCAAGTAAAGCCTCAAATTCTTTTAATCCTATAGTAAATTTACGCCTTGGATCTAATGATACGAAACATTCATTATTAGTTTCATTAGGTTCCTCCACTTTATATTCTGAAGCATATTTTGGCAGAAAGTTATTTCAATTAAACAAAGAAATTAGTGCTCAAGAATTAACACCCGAAACGGAGATTGTGATCGAAGGACTAGAAACTGGAAGTGATCATTACTTAGTTG
This sequence comes from uncultured Saprospiraceae bacterium, assembly GCA_937967615.1. Lineage (GTDB taxonomy): Bacteria > Bacteroidota > Bacteroidia > Chitinophagales > Saprospiraceae > CALCMJ01. Next base: position 35,751 of record CALCMJ010000098.1, on the reverse strand, counting down.
CATATGCAGAAATTGTTTATGCCAGATTATTTGATTTTGTTCAAGGCCAATCAATTCAATTTACTCCAAAAACTTCAAACCAAGCGCAATACTTTGAATTTGAGAATTTCACATCAAATGGAAATTTAATTCTTGTTTATGATGTAGAAACAAAGAGCCGGTTAATTGCAAATACGGATAACAATCAGATTAGGTTTAAACTGCCTGAGACTGAGTCTTCTGAAAGAAAAGTATTTGTTTATGATTATAATGAAGGATTCAAAACTGTAAACCGAATAGAAAAAAAATCATTTGAGAATTATAAACTCGCTAATCCATCTTACATAATTCTAACAAGTGAAAAATTCAATGAATCTCAAATCAGGGAATATGCTGACTATAGGAGTTCAGAAATTGGTGGTGGATACAATACTTTAATTGTTCAAGTAGAACAACTTTATGATCAGTATGCATATGGTATCAACAGGAATCCTATCTCAGTCAGAAACTTTATCCAAGAAAGAAAAACAGAGTGGCAGGATCTGGAATACGTTTTTATTATTGGAAAAGGAATTGAATATACAAATTATAGAACGCAAGGACAGATAGACTTACTCGATGTACCTTTCTATGTTCCTACCTGGGGTGTACCTGGCGCTGATAATTTACTATTTTCTGAAAAAGGATTATCTGCTCCTCTAGTTCCAATTGGAAGAATCGCAGCTAGAGATGAAAACGATATAACGAGTTACTTAGATAAAGTAGTTACTCATGAACAAATCTCCAATACAGAATATTCCTTAGCGTCTAGAGAATGGACTAAAAGTATTCTGCATCTGAGTGGAGGTGACTCAGAGGAAGATTTAGACGAGCTTATCTTTAGCTCCCTAAATGACATGAAAGATACTATAGAGAATAGCAAGTTTGGTGGCTATGTTACAACCTTTAGGAAAACAAGCGCAGATCCATTACAGACAGCTACCACAACAGAGATTCTTGATGGAATAAATTCAGGTAAATCAATGATTACATTTTTTGGTCATAGTGGTGCTGGAACTTTTGATTTTAGTTTAGAAGATGTAGGCGAATGGCAGAATTATGAAAAATATCCTGTGATTCTATCTATGGGTTGTCATTCCGGAAATGTACACGGTGAAAATTTAAATCTTAGTTTAAGTGAAGACTTTGTCCTCACCCCTGATAAAGGCGCACTCGCATTTATTGCTTCTTCGTCAACAGCGACTTTTACTTCTTTATCCAAACTAGGACCTAAATATTATAATAATTTTGGTAATTCATTCCACAACAGTGCGATTGGTAAATCTATAAATGCATATCTAAAGCAAAATGATAACATTATAGATTTAGGAACTAGGATTTTAAATCAGCAACTTACCTTTCATGGTGATCCTGCTATTAACATGCATCCACAAATTGCTCCTGATTTTACCGTTGATTTTAATTCCATTGGCAACGACCCTGAGCCTATTACAATTGTTGATCAAACTTACGACATCAACTTTGATGTTGTTAATTTAGGCAAACATATTGACGCTGACTTACATATTGTTTTAAGCCACTTTCTTCCTGATGGCTCTCTTTCAAAAAAATATACAAAAACTATTCCTGCTCCGGCCTTCAGATCTACCGTGACAATTCCTATTACAAATTCAGGATTGAATGCTTTAGGAAAAAACAGGATTGACATTCAACTTGATAAAGACAATGCAATTGCTGAAAGACCCTTACCATACGCAGAAGATAATAATATCTTAAGTAACACAATAGAGGAAGATGGCTACAGCTATTTTGTAACGGGTAGTACTGTTATTCCTATCTATCCCCCTGAATTTGGAATTGTGAATGAGCCAGACATTACTTTTATTGCATCAGGTGTGAATGCATTCAGGGAAGAAACAGATTACCAAATACAACTTGATACTTCCGAATTATTTGAGTCTCCTCTCATTGATGATATTATCACTCTTTCTGGCGGTACCGTCAAATGGAATCCCAATTTTAACTACGAAGATAAAGTAGTCTATTATTGGAGAGTCACTCCAATAATAGAAGATGAAGAAGACCAATGGCAAAATAGCTCATTCATATACTTGCCAAACGAAACAAAAGGATGGAATCAAAGCCATTATTTTCAATTTCTCAAAGATGATGTGTCTGACGCACATTTTGACGGTAGAAAACTTTCATTTCCTTTAGAATTTGAAGACAACACATTAAATTTATTTGTTCCTGACGAAACGGATGTTAAACCAAGATATAAAAGAGCAAGTATCAATCTAGGATTTGCAAAGTTATGGGATATTCCAAATACTGGGATTTGTGTTCTATTGAGAGAGCCAGAAAAATTATCTTATGTAGTTAATCCTCCACCAGGTTTGCATGGCTCATGGTCAATAAATGGGACCAAGAGAATCTTTTTCTTTAAAACAGATGAGCAAGAAAGTAGAATCGATTTAGTCAATTTCTTACATGATGTTGTTGAAGATGGTTATCACGTATTTTTAAATACAATTCATAATGATCTTGATGGAGATCTACATACCTCCGAATGGGCTCAAGATTCTATAGTAAATAATAACCGAAACCTTTTTAATTTCTTAGAGTCTCAAGGCGCTACTCAAATAAGAAATATTGAAGGTCAAAATACCCATTACGGAATGTTTTTCACAAAAGGAGAACAAATGTTAGATGAGGTTTTAGGAACAACTCTTCAGGAGGAAATAAATGTTTCTGGAATCATTAGCAGGAGTTCTGTAAGTGGATCCATTGGTTCAACACAAATAGGACCGAGTAAAGCTTGGTATACCCTACATACATCATTGAGTAATATCGAGGATAAAGATAATGTAAGAATGGATGTTTATGGTTTATCACAAAATGGGGATAAAACATTACTCTATGGAAATGTTCCACAAGGACTATTTGACCTCAGTGAAGTTCCAGCGTCAGATTTCCCATTTCTAGAATTAGAATACTCAGCAAATGATAGTTTGAATAGAACACTACCAACTCTAGATTTCTGGAGAGTATATTTCAAAGAAACACCTGAGGTAATATATGAAAGCTCAGAAATCTTAGAATTTTATGGCTCTAGTCTAGAGCAAGGAGAAGAATTAACTTTTAAAGCAAGAATTGCAAATATCATCGACCATGATTTAGATAGTTTGTTAGTTCGTTATTCTGTAACAAACTCTTTAAATAATACGGTAGAAGATTTTACTAGGACTGAACCCTTATTAGGTTTAGAAAAAAACATAATAGAATTTAAGCAAAGTACACTTGCGATGAATCCTGGAAATTATCAATTTATTGCTGAATTAAATCCCCTGGACGATCAACAAGAGCAGTTTCATTTTAACAACTATGCCGTTACAGCTTTTGAGATTGAAAAAGATCGTCTTAATCCTCTGTTAGATGTTACTTTTAATGGAGTACATATTGAAAATGATGCTATAATTTCAGCAACCCCAGAGATAAAGATTACACTTAAAGACGAAAATCAATACTTATTTCTTGACGACATTAATAGCTTCCAAGTTGTCCTGTTCCATCCAGATGAGACAAGAGAAGACATAGATTTAAATAATGATACACGGATTAGTTTTATTCCTGGTACGAGCAATAATAACAATACAGCTCAAGTAAACTTCAACCCAGAATTTTTTGAGGAAGGCGAGTATCAATTTTATACACAGGCAAAAGATAAAAGTGGGAACTTCTCAGGTGATGTGGAATACAGAGTGAACTTTCAAATAATATTTGAAAACAACATCACAGATGTACTTCTATGTCCTAACCCATTATCAGATAAAGCCTTTTTTAAATTTTCCCTAGAAGGCAAAATTTTACCGAAAGCATTTGAAATAAGAATATTTTCTATCGACGGTAAAATTGTTGAATTGATTCAAACAGATAGATTACGACACGTACTTATTGAAGGAGTCAATTTAGTCCCTTGGGACGGAACAAGTTCATCCGGAGCACCCTTAGCGTCTGGAACCTATTTTTTCAAATTTGGATTTATACCTGATCATTATAGAAACAACCTCCCTGAAAGATACTTCAAAGATGCCTATGGCTCCTTTGTTGTTATAAAGCAGGAATAAAAAATGTAAAATGAAATCAATTAAATTTTTATTAGCCACACTTCTTTTAATGAGCGTTCAGCTCCAATTATCATCTCAAATGAATATCGATGGTAACATCGTCTTTGGGAATGAATGGATTGATTTTGATCGTGATTATTACAAAATGACACTATCTGAAGATGGTGTATATAGAGTATATGGTTCTGATCTCTCAGAGAACGGAATCGATTTAAGTCAGTTTCAAGCTGAAGAACTTCAACTAGTTCATTGGGGTAAACAAATACCAATGTATGTTTCAACTGATGGTGCATTTACCGCAAATGACTTCATTGAATTTATAGGCAGAAAAAATACCGGAGAACTTGATAAACAAGTTTTTATTGGATGGGAAGAAAACCAATTAAATTTAGAGTATAGTAATTTTACAGATCAGTCTGCATATTTTCTTAGTTGGGAATCAGGTTCAAATAACAATCTGCGAATCAACGATGAGAACTCAATAATAAACTCTTCAAACCCGGAAGAGACTTACTATCTGCATAATGAGGATATTGTATTTAATCAAACATTTACTAAACCTAGCTATACAGAAAATGTAAGGTACTCACATTTTGATACAGCTGAGGGATTTGGATCTGGATATGCTAGAGAAACAAAAATAGATTTCAATGTTACTAATCTTGTTGAAACTAACGAGTTCCTCCCCAAACTAAACTTAAGAGCTGGAACAAATGCAACAACACATGACGTTGCAATTCAATATAGCGACAGAGAAATTTACTCTGATTTGTTTTCAGGCTATAATATAGTTGAATTAGATTCTGAGTTACAATACTCAGACTTACAAGGAAATAATACTTTAGTTGTTTATGGAAATTTTGATGCAAACGACAGGTACACTGTAGCACACTCAACACTTGTATACCCAAGAACTTTGACATTTGATCCATCTCCGTATATTGAAATTCAGACAAGAGAAAATTCTGACGATTTTAATTTTAATATAGACCAGTTTGATAATACTGCTACTGAGAATATTATCATTGATGAAACTGAGAACAAGAGATATACAATCATTCCTTCAAATAATAGAATAAAATTTTCTTTAGCTGCAGGTGCAAGTTCTAGAAAAGTGCATTTACTGAATAGTAATAAAGGCTACAAAAGCGTAACTGCAATTGAAGAACGAAGATTTGTGGATTACAATTCTGTAAATCCTAGCTATGCTCTATTAACAAGTGAAAGACTGAATTCAAATTCAAGCAATAGTAGTGTAAACCAATATGCAGAATATCGTTCCTCAGAAATGGGTGGCTCATATTCAACGTTTATTGTAAATGTTGAAGATCTGTATGATCAATTTTCGTATGGTATTAATCGAAATCCAATATCAGTAAGGAATTTTATACACTTTGTCAATCCAAGCTGGTCAGAACTAGAGTTTTTATTCATAATTGGCAAGGGAGTAGAATATGCATCTTACAGGACAGAAGAACAAATATCAGATCCTACAACTCCTCCATTCTTTGTACCTACATGGGGATTCCCAGGTTCAGATAATTTATTACTAGCAGAAAAGAGTTTCTCTGCTCCCATAGTATCTGTAGGAAGAATTGCCGTGAGAGAAGAGGTTGAAATTACTAACTATTTAAATAAAGTAATAGATCATGATCTTATTTACTCAACAAACCAAACTCTTGAGGATAAATTATGGACAAAAGAAATAATTCACTTAAGTGGAGGTGATCCTGCTATCCAGGAAAGTTTGTATTCTCATTTAGGAAAGATGGAAGAGATAATTGAAACAAGTACGTTTGGCGCAGATGTTACAACATTTCGAAAATCTAGCGCTGATCCATTGCAATCAGCAACTTCATCAGAAATTTTAAATAAGATAAATCAAGGTAAAGCAATAATTACATTTTTTGGACACAGTGGTGTTGGTACTTTTGATTTTAGTTTAGAAGATGTAGCAGAATGGCAAAACGAAAGAAAACTTCCAATGATAATCTCACTAGGTTGTCATTCTGGAAACATTCATGGTACCTCTAATACATTAGGCCTTAGTGAGAGCTTCGTTCTCGAACCAGAAAGAGGTGCTATTCTTTTTCTAGCCTCTTCTAGCTCAGCATTCATCAGCCCACAAGCTGTAGCAGGCAAAGCATACTATGACTTGTTTGGAAATACAAATTTTGACAAACCTGTTGGGAGATCAATCCAAGATTATCTTGAAAGTCAAAATACAGTTCAAAGCTTGTCAGTAAAGTCATTGAACCAACAATTAACTTTCCATGGTGACCCAGCGGTAAAATTCTACTCACATCCATCGCCAGATTATATAGTTGATTTTTCAAGCCTTACTATTAAGGAAGAAAATGTAACAATATCTGATGAAAATTTTGAGCTTCAGTTTGACATTGTGAATTTAGGCAGAACGTCGAATGATAGTTTAGACGTTAGAGTTATTCATTACCTTCCTGATAATTCAATATTTAAAGAATATACAAGAAGGGTAGGAAATGTTAGATTCAAAAAAGAAATCCAATTTACTCTAAACAATCCTGGTATCGTGGGTGCTGGTAAAAATCGTGTAGATATTATATTGGATCCAAGTTTAGAGATCGCAGAATTGCCAGATCCTGAAGCAGAAGAGAATAACACATTAAGTAACTTAGTTGAAGAAGGCTTCTGTTTCTTTATTAGTAGCAATATAATCAAGCCTAAATTTCCAAGTAATTTCAGTATAATAAATACAAATGATATTACATATTTAGCTACTGGGAATAATGCATCTAATCCTTCTACCACTTATATCCTGGAGATAGATACATCAGCAGTATTTGCTATGCCTCTGGTCAGTGAACAGATAACACAAGAAAATGGAACAATAGAATGGTCACCGACTTTTAATTACGTTGATGGCACAGTTTATTATTGGAGGATCTCACCTATGTTGGATAATCCTCTATGGCAGAGTAGTTCATTTATATATTTACCTAATGAAAGTGAGGGATGGAACCAAAGTCATTATTATCAATACTTAGATGACAATCTTGAATCTTCAAGATTTAAAGATCGTTCACTAAGTTTTCCATTAGAGTATGAAGAAACTACCTTAAATCTATTTGTTCCAGATAACTCTACCGTGCGGCCTAGATATAGAAGAGATAATACTCCATTAGGTTCTGCAAAATTGTGGGATATTCCTGAAACGGGTATTTGCGTACTATTGAGAGATCCTTTGGATCTTTCATTTGTAACAAATGTTGTCCCTGGGCAATATGGTTCATGGTCTCAAAATTCAACAAGACGAATTTTCTTTTTCGCCACAGATAAGCAAACCAAAAGAATTGATCTAGTAAATTTCTTAGAGGACGTAGTAGAAGATGGCTATCATGTATTTCTAAATACTATTCATAACGATCTTGATGGAGATTTGTATTCAGAAGAATGGGCACAAGACTCACTCTTGAATAATGGTAAAAACATTTTTAATGTACTCGAATCTTATGGAGCAACGTCTATTCGAAAAATGGAAAGTAAAAACACACACTATGGTCTGTTTTTGACAAAAGGAGGAATCGTACATGATGAAACATTTAGTGAATCATTGTCAGAAGGTATAAATTTGGCAGCTAGTTTAGCGAGCAACGCTTCTGAAGGTGTTATTGAATCAGTGTTAATTGGTCCTAGTGCATCTTGGTTCACTTTAAATACACAAATTGAAGGAATAGAATCTCATGATTCTGTCTCTATAAATGTTATCGGATTGGATAAGGAGAATAACGAATCACTTCTTTATGAAAACGTGCCATTAGGGCTTTTTGATCTTAGTGAAATTCCAGCTGATTTATTTCCATATATAAAGCTTCGCTATTTTGGAACTGATGAAATCAACAGAACTTTCCCTCAAATAAAGTACTGGAGAGTTTATCATAAAGAAATACCTGAACTTATCTATGATACTCCAGAATTACTCAGCTTTAGTAAGAGTAAACTTTATGTTGGGGAGTCACTATCTTTTTCAGCAAGTATAAAGAATATTACTAGATCAGACATGGATAGCATCTTGGTTAAGTATTCAATAATCGACGAGAATAATAATAACGTATTTAACTATCAAAGAAACGAAGAACTTCCAGCACAGAACACGAATGAAATTAATTTCATGCGTTCCACAGATGATATGTCCTCAGGAAATTATCAATTCATTGTTGAATTGAATCCAGATAATGACCAAATAGAACAAGAACACTATGATAACTTTTGCATCATACCATTTGAGGTATTAGGCGATAGAATAAATCCAGTATTAGATGTAAGCTTTGACGGCAAACATATTATTAATGGAGAAACAGTTTCTAAAACTCCAACTATTGAAATAATTTTGTCTGACCCAGATGCAACCTTGGCGTTAGATGATGTGACAGATTTTCAAATTGCATTGTTTCATCCAGATGGATCACGAGAAACAGTAGATCTTTTAACGGATTCCAGAATAGATTTTTTCCCAGGTTCTGCTGGATCAAATATGGCTAGACTAATTTTTACACCAAATCTAGAGCCAGGAGAATACTCCTTTGTTGCACAAGCTAAAGATAGGTCTGGTAATTTTTCTGGTTCTCTAGAATATAGTGTTGTTTTTAATATTAGTGATATAAATTCAATTGGCGAAATATTACTTTTCCCTAATCCTAGTATCAACAATGATATTAATATTCTAATACCATTAACTGGAAATGACATTCCTGAAGCACTAGAGTTTACAGTTTTTACTGCTCTTGAGCAGAAAAAGCTACTTACTGTCAATACAAAAGATTATGGTTTGACACTTGGGGCTGGAGTGAATGTTATTACAATTTCACAGAGTACCATACAAGCAATGTTACCTGCAGGTGTTTATTATTACACAATTGATTTACCAGTGGGCATAAACGGTCATTCAGAATTCAACTTAAAAGAAAAAGTTGGAAGCTTTGTTGTTATTCATTAGGAAGCTTTGTTTTCCAATAATGAATTTCAGGACGAATTAAGTATTTATAAAAAAGCATAATAGCTGTAAAAAGATAAAGACATTTTAAAAACAGGGACTGGTAATCTACAGTTCCTGTTTTTAAATAATACCACATAGCAATTTCATATAGCAAGATAGCGACCACAGCCAGCAAAAAATGTAATTTAATATTAGACAATATTTTTATAAATTTTAAACCAATCATTTTTGACGATTTGCTATTATAAATTGCACTTTGCAAAACTACCCTTCCAAAATAAGCAAGCACTACTCCTATCAAACCAAAGAAATAAATTCCCAAAAAACTAAGTAAAATACCCAAAGGTTTCAAAATCCAATCTACACTTACCTTCTTTTTCATCTCGTTTTTTACCATAAAAATATAAGCAGGAAAAGTTGGCAATTGGATAAGGGCTATAAGACAGAAAAGTTTTACATATACCCTCAAATCATCCCATTCTTCATTTAGAAATAGCACTACAAATTCATCTACCAAACAATATATAAATAAGACTAGAGGATAACACACTGAGGCGATTATTCTAGATACATGAAGCACTAAAGCTTTCAAATCTTTCTTTTGAGCATTTAATTTAGATAGAGCAGGAAATAAAGCTATTAATATTTTAGATTTTATTTGATTAACCGGAATCAACAAGGTACTATGACTTTTATCATAAATACCCAAGTCAACAGGTCCTAGGTATGCACTTATGAAAAAACTATCTAACTTCTTTGAAACAACATTAAATATTTGACTTATAGAAAAATATTTACTTCTATTAATTAGAGACTTTAAAATCTTGAAATCAAATTTCAAATTAAATTCAAGTTTTAGCAAATAAAATAAATACAACATGAAAAATGTTGGCAAAATTTGTTTTACAATCAAAGCATAAATACCAAAACCCTGTATTGCCAAAACAACACTTATAAGTCCTGCTGCAATTATTGAAAAAGACTGAGAACGCGCTAATTTACCAAATTCCATTTTTCTCTTTGAGACTGAGATAGCGACTGAATTTAACGAACTGGATAAAAGAACAATTGAACATAGTATCATATAAAAACGCAAGTTTTCTATCTGGTAATAGTTTTCTATATAATAACTTCCAAAATAAAATATGAAAATCATACCTATAGACAAGACTAGCCTATAGCACAGTATTGAATTTAATTCTATAGAAGAAAGTTCTTCCTTTTGAATGATGACATTGTTTAAACCCAACTCAGAAAATAAAAAAAACAGACTTATGAAGATATTTATGATGGCCATGTATCCAAACTCTGTTGGACCTATGTATCGCATCAACACTAATGAAATAACGAAATTTATTAAGTAAATAAAGAGACTATTACTTGTATTAATAGCAGCTCCTTTATAAAATTTCTTTATTAATTCTTGCATCTTTGTATACCCAAGAAATTTAATACGGACAAAATAAATCAATTAATAATTTATGAAGATACTCTTCTTTGTAGAAGTATTCCTACCCAAAGCTCAAACCTTTATTTTTAATCAGATTAAATGGTTTATTCATCAAGCAGATGTTAAGATCGTTTGCATTGAAAGAACTGAAGACGATTATGCCCAAATATTCGACATCACAGAAATACCCCTCAGAGACAACCCCATTCTAAAACTATCTAGACGAATAAGATTTAATAAATATAATCCGAAGTTTAAAAAAAATCTCAATGCTTTCATAGTAAAATACAACCCTGACATAATACAATGTCATTTTGGTACTCAAGCAATTACTCTTGTTGATAATATTTCCAATAATCTAATCCCTGTTTGTATTACATTACATGGCTATGACATAACCAAAAGTATAAAAAATTCAATTCTATATAAACGAAAATTAAAACGTGTTTTTGAACAGCCAAATATACATCCTATATTTGTTTGCGAATTTCATCGAGAGCATTTGTCTCAATTACATATAAAATCTGATAATGCAATTGTCCTTTATAATGGAATATATCCTGATTTTTTTAAACGAGATACGTATCCAGAAAATGAAAATAAGGTCTTCATACAAGTTAGTCGATTCGTAGAAAAGAAAGGACATAAATATACAGTCCTAGCATTAAGTGAATACTATAAGCAAAATCCAAATTCAAATGTAATCGTAAAATTTATTGGCGACGGACCATTAAGAAGAGACATTATTGACTTAATTAAAACACTAAATTTAGAAACCAAAATTGAAGTACTAAAATGGTTAGAACCAGATGAAATCAAAAAAGAATATGAAAAAGCAAACTACTACATTCAACATTCAATAGTTTCAGACGATGGGGATCAAGAAGCCACCTCTGTGACCATCCTTGAGGCAATGGCTATGGAGTTGCCTATATTATCAACTATGCATTCTGGAATACCAGAAGTTGTATCTCAAAATGAGAATGGCATTCTCGTTGAAGAAAGAAATATTCCTCAGTTGACAAAAGCTATAGCTAACATTCAAAAGTTCTCCTTTTTAGATACAAACAGACAAAAAGTCATATCTCAATTTAACCTTGAAAAAAGAAACCTTCAACTATTTCAGCACTATAAAGAAATTTGCCAATTAATAACATAGCTAGACTAATTCCAGTATAAACTTTTAAATTTGCTTCTCATCTTAACCTAACCACACTATTGCAACTAACTATGTTCAATAAAATCTTGCCCTCAAGCTTTAAAAGACAAATTAAACTTGCAATACACTCTGGGAAAAAATACCATTGTCCATTGTGTGCTTATCGTTCGAAAGACTTATATGCTATTGGGCTTGATGTGCCAGTCCTAAAAGAATTTAATGTTATTGGTGCAGGACGAAGAAACGCAGGCTGCTATAGATGCAACTCCACAGACAGAGAAAGATTGGTATTTACCTATCTTAAATTTGAATTTAAACTTTTTGAAAATCGCAATATTAAAATACTACACTTGGCTCCTGAGGCAAATATTTCAAGCTTGTTGAATGAAAAGGAATTCCAAAATTATCATTGTGGCGATTTATATACAGAAGGATATCAATATCCAAAATATGTTCAAAACATGAATGTCTTGGACATTCCATTTGGAAACAATTATTTTGATTTAATAATTTGCAATCATTTACTCGAACATGTACCTGATGACATAGCTGCAATGAAAGAGATCTATAGAACATTAAATGAAAATGGAAAAGGCATTTTACAGGTTCCTATTTCAATGAGTTCAAATACAACTATTGAAGACTTTTCTATAACGGATCCTAAAGAAAGAGAATTTGCCTTTGGCCAATTTGACCATGTTAGAATTTACGGCATGGATTATTTCGAAAAGCTTAATTCTGTAGGATTCAAAATAGATAGATTAAATCTATCAGAAAAATATCCTAAATTCGGATTAGACCCTAAAGAAGAGCTTTTTCTTGTAAACAAAGGAACATCTTAAATGTCTTTACAAAACCAATTCGTTTATTATCAACACTGAAATTGATAAGTTTGAATGCCAATAAGATATGACTTAACTCCTCTATCAAAAAGAAATTAATGATCATTAGCCATAAGCATAAATTTATTTTTATTAAAACAAGAAAGACTGCAGGTACTTCAATAGAAATAGCGCTAAGTAAGATTTGTGGTGAAAATGATATTTTAACTCCAATTTCTACGGAAGATGAACTATTCCGTAGATCCTACTCAAATAAATCAGCCCAGAATTATAAGCTTCCTTTTTCTAGTTATTCTAGAAAGGACATTATCAGTTTACTAAAAGAGAAAAAACGAAAGGCATTCTATAATCATATGTCATCATTAGAAATTCGTCAAAATCTTCCATCAGAAATATGGGAACACTATTTCAAATTTACCATCGAAAGAAATCCATTCGACAAAATAGTTTCCTTATACTTTTGGAGAGGAGGAGATAGAAAGTTTAAAAGTATCTATGATTTTTTAACTCAAGGAGGTCTGGAAGATTTTAATAGCTTTGACCAATATGCCATCGAAGGCTCTATTGCTGTTGACCATATTTATCAATATGAAGAACTAGAATTCATGTGCAATGATTTAACAAATAGATTCCATTTAGAGGAACATTTAAAACTACCTCAGTACAGAGCAAAATCCAAAACTAGGAAAATTAAAAATTATAAAGATGTCCTTGATTCAAAATCAATTGAGCTGATTTCATCATTATTTTCACGAGAAATAAAAATGATGAATTATACTTACTAAGACTTCTTCTTTGAAAACAATGCACCCAGGAGTGATTGAAATTTATTTAGTTTTGAATCCTTCTTTCCCAAATCCTCTCTTCTATTTTCATGTGGAAAAGGAATATTTGGGGCAGGCTTATCCAAAAATTGACAAAGTTTGGTCCAACCATCTCCTCCTTCCCAAGACAGCTCAATAAAATCTTCTGACCTATTTTTGAAATACTCTCTTACTCCCCTATTGTGTGCTTTATAGGTATCTAAATACATCTGCTCGTTTCCTAGTGGATATCCTTTTCCATAAATCCATTTTCGCATATCTGAGTGCGTCGACTTAAAATGATTTAACACAGAGTTTAGCCACTTTTCATCTTCCCTAACTGTAAGTATGAATTTTGACCCTGGAAATTCACTATCGAGTTTCTTATATAATATTGGCCAAGGATTATCTTGAAAAGCATCATATTTTAGTATATACTCATAAATTGATCCAAAATCACTATTAAGTATATTAGAAAGTAAATCCAGATCAGGTCCAACAACTGTATAGTCCAAACATCTTAAAGCACTTGCTAAACTTGTAGTTCCCGTTTTGTGAAAACCAATTCCAAAGATTTTTCTGTCCTTCAATTTATTCAACTTATTGTTTTTCTTCTGATAAATACTGAGTGCACTTCAAATAGTTTAAAAACTTAGATTCATCTCCATCTTTAAATATTGATTTCCATGAATATTTAGTTGCTGCATTAGGTAAGATTCCAACTTTCTGAGACAAAAGTGGAATCTCTTTAAACTCAATCTCAGACTTAAAAAACTTTGAATTAATTGCATTGAAAACAAACTCTGGTCTATCTACGAGATCTTCATATTTAACTATTAGTAAATTTTCATTTTTTTGAGATTCTTCAACCCAAGAATTTACATGATCATACCAATGCTCAGCAATTGTAACTTTGGGTTCCACTCTTCGACCAGGAGAAGCGGCCCAATCCAACTTATGATCGATAAATTCAGAGAAAGACATTCCTTTGTCCTTTGCGTGAAAAAATCCATCTGTTTTCCACACAGAAGCAGCGACAGCTCGGCCATCTCTATAAATGTAAACAAATCTTCTTCCCTGCATTCTTGCTAAAAAATTAGCTACTGGAAAAGCGTGCGATTGAAATATCTTTCCATAGACTAAATTTTCACTAAGTTTCCTTCTGTCTGACCAATGGCCCCATTCTGTGTCCTTAGAGTTAAGAATACTTTGAGGATAAAACTGGTGCCCAATGAAATTTGCAAGGAATTGCGTCCCAGACCGCGGGTGAGAAAGAACCTTAACGATATCCTTATTTTCTGAATCTGACTTAAATATGTCGAATATTTTCACAATTATTCTCTATTGTATCTTTGCAAGTATATATTTATTTGAATTACAAAAATACATCATTCAAAAGCAAGTCAAGTATTACTTGTGGGGATAAACTTCTGAAGAATATACTTCTATTTTAAAATAATCCAATACATTTTGCATTTTCTGTACTGACTCCTTGTCCAAAGCATTTTTCCAATTACGTATTTGAGACTCTGCAGAAAAAGCATCTTTTTGACTTGCAGTAGAACTCGCCTTAGTAAAATCAATATTATTTAAGTCATGATCTATACCCCATAATTGCATCAATTTGTTAATCTCTGCCTCTGGGTCCAAAAGTAAATCTTCATAGAACATTGTAATCCACTTAGTTTTCCGCATTTCATGTTCTAAAGTATACTTATTTGACAAACACCAAAAAGCGGTTAAACCTTCTTCATTTGTCTTCAAACTTTTTAAATAATCTAAATGTGGCGCGTAATACGCATTATGAATAGGACGATCATTAATTAGCTTATCTAATCCAAAATTCCAACCCATTTTTATTTGTGACATAACAACAGCAAATGGATGTCTAAGTAAGTGGACTGGCTTATGCTTAAAACTATAATTCTGAACTAACCAAGGTATCATTGCATTTGCTCTGCAAAACTTTATAACCGTACTTGAACTCGCTTTCAGCTCATTCTTTGTTGTATACATGGAAATCCAATGATTTAATATTTCACCGCTAAATAATTTATCAAAGGTTTCTTTTGCTTCATCCCACCTTTCATCATCACTTATATGTTGCCTCCAAGAAAATTTTAATTGGTCAAACTCTTTAACACTCGTCAAATGCAATGGTTCCCACAATACTGGTCGCAAAGTTATTTTACTCAGAATTTCTGACATCCAAGTACTTCCACCCCGCGGATCTGAAAATAAAAGAATATGCTGATCAGGTTCTAAATCCAACTTCCCTTGCAGAAAGTACATTTCAGCATCAATTATTCTATTCTTTATACGCCATAGTCCTGGAATCCTCATCTTGCTAATTCCGAATTAAAATACAACTTATATATATCTTTATATTTTTGAGCTACAACTCTTGGGGAAAATAAGTTTTTTGCCATTTCTTCAATCTGTTGAGGATTAAAATTAGTGTAGCTATTAAAGATTGTTAACATTTCACTGGCTATACTTTCTGAATCATCTTTCTTCATTAAAATACCATTGCTACTATTAATTAAATCTCTTGGGCCCAATGAATCTGTACTCAATATAGGGATACCTGAAAAAAGCGCTTCTAATATAGACATACAAAATGTTTCTACTCTACTTGTCTGAATATACACATGTGATTTTTTTAAAAGCTGAGAGATCATATTCTGATCTACCTCACCAGTAAATGTAATTTTATCTTCCAAGCCCAAATTACTAACGATTGATTTTAACTTTTGCGTTTCCTTACCATCACCAACTAGGATCAATTGACAATTACTCGTTGTATTCAAGAATAATTTAAACGCGTGAATGAGTATATCATATCTTTTAATACTATGCATATTTCCAGTAGAAATAAAGGTAAATACATTGTCTTTTTTCTCACTGTATGAGAATAGATCTGTGTTCGTAAAATTTGGAATTACAAGGCTATTTTTAAGACTATACTTATTGTCAACTGCCTCTCGTAAAGCTGTACTTACCGCTATGATTTTTTCAGCTTGATTAAACGCATCATCCATATGTTCATCATGCCAAGAGGGAAACTTGTTCTCCAAAAAATTTGAACTATGAATTGTGCCAATATAGGGGATTTGAAATTCCTTCTTCAACTTACTAGCTGCATAAATTGCCCTACTTGTGTGTGCATGCAATATTCTTGGTAAACCATTTCTATTCTTATAATCAATGAAAAGTAGTCTTAACTTTTTATACCAATGATCATATGAGATTTTTAGTCTATTTGGATAACCAGGACCCTCAAGAACATCATATTCTATCTTTTTATAGGATCTTGATAATATTTTAAATTTCCAATCTGCCTTGAGAATATATTTAAATTGTAAGTCGCATCCAATCACATCTAAATGCACACCCTCCTCTCTTAAAAGCTGAGCCTGATATAAAATGAAGTCTCCACTTTGGGGTTTGAATTCATTAGGCAGCCATCCTGCGATAAAAAGAACTGTATTCAAATCATTCATTTAGTAAATCAGTGTATATGACTAAGCAAATTTCATCGTAACTTAGCATTCATAATGACACAAGTTTCGATAATCATACCATTTTACAACAAGCAAGATACTTTAAAAGACTGTATTAATTCAGCGCTTAATCAAATCTCAGTAGATTCCCAAATTATACTTGTCGACAATAACTCCTCCGATAAATCGAATGGAATTGCTAAAGAATTTGCCAATGCATCAAACAAAGTTACTCTTCTACATGCTGAAACTCAGGGTTCGTCCTATGCTAGAAATGCGGGCGTTCTAAATTGCACTTCAACATGGATTCAATTTCTAGATGCTGACGACACCATTCTGCCTAAGAAAATAGTCTCTCAACTAGAAACAGCCAATGAACACGTTGATATAATTTGCTCACCTCATACTGCTGTGGAGGAGAACAATAAACATGAAAAGAAACTAAATCCCAATATATGGATGGGTCTTATTGAGGGAAATCTTGGGGTTACAAGTTCAATGCTATTTAGAAGAACAGCAATTGTGCAAGCAGGTTTGTGGAGTCATTCAATCCCTAATAATCAAGAGTATGAACTCATTTTTAGAATGTTGAAAGCCGGGTCAAAAATATTAATGACGCAAAATAATTATACTATAAAAAATAATCTTTTATCTGATTCTATTACTTCCAACACATTACACTTGTACCCTAGAATAGCAATTGCCCTTAGAGAAGAGATAGAAGCTTATTTGGAAGATCAGTCTTTACTTGATGATAAATTAAGAAATGCACTTTACAGGTTTTACTATGATAAAATCTGCTGGCTATATAAATTTGATTCTAAAGCAGCTTTAGGTTTGCACAAAAAACATTTTAGCCTAAAAAGCAATAGAAGCGTCATCCCTTTTCCAAATAACATAATTGAAAACGTATTTGGATTTACGATCCCTAGAAAAATATCTAATATACTAGGAACCAATTAGACGTTTTAGTTTACCCCTTAAGTTAAATGCTGCTAGACGCAAGTTTGTAATAGGTACATACTGCGGGTAATCAGCTTTAATTTGGCTCAAAGTCAATTTTGCATATTCCAAATCTTCCATTGCCAATCCTTTAATCATTTCATTTAGGCGAGTATTTATATACTTATCTAGTTCTTGAGTAGAAAAAGGAATATCGATTCTATTTCTTACAAGCAGATCTAAAATATTAGTTTTTAATTCTGGGTATACCTTCTCCTTATTTACTTTGTATTTTTTGCTCGTTGTTTGGCTATCATGCAATTGTACTTGCACAATCAACTTGTCTACATGTTGGACTTCAAGTTTTTGCAGAGTCTTAAAGATAAATGAAAAGTCTTCTCCTATAAAAGCTCCTTCTTGAAATCTAATATCACCTAAAGCCTCCTTATTAAAAAGAAATCCTGACAAAGCATAGCTATCTAAAACATATTTTTTAAGAAAATTAGAATTCCCTTTTGAGGTATATACCCTGCCTTCCTTTTCCCCATGTTTGATCATTTCATAAGAAAACACCAAAACGCTTTCTTTAAGATCACATTCAATAACATTCGCTAAAAAATCAGGGCATAACAAGTCATCGTCATCTAAAAAATGCAAATACTTTCCCGCTGCCAATTCAATTCCCTTATTTCTTGCAGATCCACGACCTTGATTCTTTTGAAAGATATATTTAATTCTCTCATCATTAAAAGTAGAAACAACAGAATCAGATGGCGGTGAAGAGCCGTCATCAATAACAATAACTTCAACCTGATCTGTTAGCTGAGAGACAACACTATGCAAGGTTCTATTTAAGAACTCTGCCCTATTATAGCTAGGGATTATTATTGAAAGAAATATTTGCTCAGTTGATCTGCTCATTTAAATTTTAAATTACTTTCAGCGTATTTGAAAGATTGATAACCAGCGCGAAAAAATAAAGACTCTGAATATCTTTTTCATGTCATTCTCTTGAAATAATAATTTCAAATCAACCATAGACTGCAATTTCTCCCTTTCTTTCTCTATTGTTGATTGTATCAGATCAAAATGTTCTAACATCCATTTAGATTCTGGAGTAGCAAATCCTAACTTATCTCTTCTACTGTAAATAATTTTAGGCAGTAGATATTTCGTGGACTCTCGCAGTGCCCATTTAGTAACTCCATTTTTCAATTTCAATTCATCAGGTAAGCTTAGGGCAAACTCTACAAGCTCATAATCCAAATAAGGCACACGCGATTCTATACCATGCGCCATCGCATTTCTATCTTCATAGCGCAAAAGAGCGGATATGCCAAGATTCCCCAACAAATTTTTAGACATGCCTAATATACTTTCTTCCTTGGGTCTAACAAACAGAGATTCTTTATCTATGTCAAAAGAAAAGCAATCACTTTTACTTTTTGTCTTTTTACTCAAATACCTAATGGCGCTATCCTTTGCATTAATATGCGGAAAGTTTGCTGATGCATCCCCAAATAACCGAATTGCCTTTAATGGATTTCTTTTAATTAATTTTTTGAAAATAGGTAAATAAAATTTTTCGTAGCCCGCAAAAATCTCATCGGCACCCTGGCCATCTAACATAACTTTAATATTATCCTTTGAGGCTTGTTCAAATAGATAGTATTGAGCATAGACAGCAATACTATTAAATGGCTCTTCTTGATGCCAAATAAGCTTGTCTAAATTTTCTATAAATTGATCAAACCCTGGAGAATATACTTGTCCCTTTAAATAAGTATTTTCCAAAACGGCTTCTACATAAACCCTCTCGTTAAATTCTTCCTTATCATATACAATAGAATACGAATTATACTCTTGTTCCAATTTTTCAGCAATCCTCAGTGCAATTATAGAACTGTCCAATCCACCTGAAAGTGCAGTCCCTGACTTTACATCTGCTCTTAATCTCAAGGATATAGATTTATCTAAAAGCGTATTTACTTGTTTAACAGCGTCTACTTCAGGTATTTCAATTTCTTTTATACTATCTAATGAATAGTATTGATTTTTATCAATATCAAGACTAGGAATATCAATACTAAAATTAGTCCCCCTTTCCAATTGATACACATTCTCAAATAAACTTTCATTTGTATGGTCGTGCATAGCAAATTGTAAGAACTCATATGCTCTTGTCTTATTTAGTTTCGCTTTCCAATTTTCTAATGCTGTAAACGCTTTAATTTCAGAAGAAAAGCAAAACCTATCTTCAGTTTTAAAATAATATAATGGTTTAATTCCAAATCTATCTCTAGAACAAAACACCTTTGATCTTTTTGAGTCATAAATAGCAAATGCCCATTGTCCATTAAACAAAGAAACGCACTTCTCTTTATAAGCATCGTATGCAGCTAAGATTAACTCCGTATCTGAATTTGTGGAGAATGAATAACCTTTAGCTTTTAACTCAGTTTTCAACTCAAGATAATTGTAGATAGCGCCATTAAACACAATTGTATAGCCAAAAGCATGCATGGGCTGTTTGGCTTTTTCTGAAGTATCAAAAACAGATAAGCGATAATGGGAAAGAGCGATATTTTGCTCCACATAGACATCGTGCATATCAGGGCCGCGATGGCCTAATAATGATGACGCTCTGATCAATTCTTCGCGCTTTATTGTACTTTTATTATTTGTTAATATTCCAAATATACCACACAAACTTTCCGTGTTTTAATGTGTAAAAATAAAGAAGTTCCGCGCAGAACAAACTATAATCAATGTTTAACCTTTATAAAGCTCTGTATTCCTTGTAATTTATGATTACTTATAGAAAAGATATTGATGGCTTAAGAGCAATTGCAGTAATAACTGTGATTCTCTTCCACTTTGGATTTATTACATATGGGTACCTAGGTGTAGATGTGTTCTTTGTGATAAGTGGGTATCTTATTACACGAATAATACATTCAGAGTACAAAGAAAATAGGTTTTCAATCCTAAATTTCTATAAAAGACGAGCAAGACGCATCTTTCCTCTTGTTCTATTCATTTGTACAATTTGCTTGTGTGTTGGAATTATAGTCATGTTGCCACAAGATTTAGAGAATCTAAGTCAATCCATCATTGCCACACTTTTTTTTGGGAATAATATATATGAATACATTGTTACAGGTGATTATTGGAACATTGTAAATGATTATAAACCATTAATGCACACATGGAGCTTAGGTGTTGAAGAGCAATTCTACATATTATATCCATTCTTGTTTCTTTGGATAAAACCGTCTAATCAAAAATCATTAATCTACTCTGTTTTGGGTTTAGCTCTTATATCATTCCTACTCTTTATAACAAGCACAAACCCTGATTCGAAATACTATTTTATTCATTATAGGTTTTTTGAAATAGCATCAGGTTGCTTAGCCGCTCTGGTTTTTAAAGAAAAACAACTTAATGGACAAATAGGTCCCGTTCTACTAGTCTTGCTACTCTTTTTACTGTGCGTTGATACAACTTTTCTAGAAAATACCTCTCTAGTCATATTAGTAGTTCTTATAACTAGTGTTCTTCTTGTTCTTAACAATTCTAAAAATGCTATCAGCAAGGTATTTCTAGAAAATAAGCTAGTTGCCGGTATTGGAAAGATAAGTTTTAGTATGTACATGTGGCACCAGGTCCTACTCGCATATTTTAAATATCTTCTTGGAAATGAATTAAGTCTCCCCTACTACTTGTTCATATTTATATTGCTTATTCTACTTTCAACTTCTACTTACTTTTATATTGAACAATTCTTTAGAGATAAAAATCGAATTTCTTTAAGATCATTTCTAGTTACATGTTTAACAATCTTTGTTTTACTTGTTTCTCTTTCCTCTTGGATTTACAAAAAGAATGGAATCATTCGAAATGTCCCAGAACTCTCACTCTCAACGAATAACATTGAGATTAATAAGCATGAAAATTACAATAATGACATATTTAAAATGGATAAGAAATTTTCTTCTATCGATAAAATAAAAGTGCTATGCTTAGGGAATAGTTATGCTAGGGATTGGGTGAATGTACTAAGCGAACTGAATTATAGGAATAAGCTTGAAATCACGTATGCCACTCAGAAAACACCTGAACTCAATACTAGATCTGAATCAGCAGATATAATTTTTACCAGTTTCGGATCAACAGAAACTATATTTAATGAATATCTAAATAAGAAATTTAAAGAAAAGACATACAGGGTAGGAAAGAAAAGATTTGGCTATTCCAATGGGAAATTTTACAATGCAAGTTCTGACAAAAATTGCACTCAAAGAGTAGAGGTTAAAAAACATCATCTAAGACAGAACAGAAGAGATAATGAAGATTGGGATGAACACTTCATTGATATTTATGGCCTTATAATAGACGATGACGATACTGTTCCAGTTTTTACTGAAAATTGTAAGTTCATTAGCCATGATGGTCATCATTTTACACAAAGTGGTGCCTTATATATAGCTCAACATTTAGAAACAGATAGCACATTTATACTCAATAAATTGATTTCTCAAAAGAACTGAATTAACTTCTATTGAAGTGAATGCGAGATACTTACATTCAATTCCGTACTTTTAAGCTATAAACGAACGTAGAGGAATAGAAAAAATGTCATCGGAAAATTTAACACCGAAAGAAAGATATGCTACAGCATGTAAGGAGCATACAGAGATACCAATTTTTTACCATCCTTGGTGGTTGGATATCATGTGTGGAAGTTCAAATTGGACAGCGTTAGTTACATATGGTCATAACAAAAGAGTAGATGCAATTTGGCCTATACCTATAAGCAAATTCTATGGACAAAAAATAACAAGACATCCTCCTTTAACCCCATTTTTAGGAATGATCATTTTCATTCCTAAGGATATAGATAAAACAACATCAAGACAAAAATTCAGACAAAAAGTTGCAGAATCTCTAATAGATCAGTTTAAAGAACTCGGTCTTAGCTATTTCAATCAGCATTTTAGTGAAGACAATAATGATTTGCAAAATTTATTCTGGAATGGTTTTAAGCAACAAAGCTACAGCAGGTTTGTAATCAATTCCATTCGTCAGGACAATTTACTAAATACGTTTGATGGTGACATTCGAACCAATATCAAAAAGGCAAAAGAAATTGTTAAATGTGAAACAGCTACAACATGTCCAGAATTATTTCAGATTCTATCACAGAGCTTTAAGAGTTCCTCTAAATCTATACCTTATACACAGACAACACTTGAGACTCTTCTAGAAAAAATAATTGAAGAAACTTCGAGTAAACTTATAGTTGCAAAGACAAACACTGAGACGATAGGAGCATGTTTAATACTAATAGATAATAACACAGCTTATTTAAATTGTCTTGGTGTAAAATCAGATTTTAGAAATTCAGGAATTTCTAGTCTGCTTATTTGGGAAGGAATGCAATTTGCTTCTGGTCATGTAGATCGTTTTGACTTTTCTGGGAGCATGATTCCTAATATTGCAAATTTCTTCAGAGGTTTTGGTGGAGATAAAATAAGTTATAATAATGTAAAATGGTATAAGAATTCCCTCTTTAAAATTATTCATCAAAGCTTTAATGGCTAAAAATATCTAGTTATCACAGATGAATACAGCTCAGACAATTAATATTATCACACAAGAATCAAATTCTCTTTTCAGCAGATTAGAATATACAATTGATTTTATTGATAATCATCCCCTTAAACCATTAGGATTACAAGTCAAACTGTGCAATGCACCTTTAGCAACTGGAATAAATCTGTACTATGGTAAAGAGAAAGAATCAAATATCCCAGCGCAAAATTATTTTTTCTCTAAGAACGTTTTAGAGAAACACATTTATCTGAATCCATATAAACTAAAGGATAAAGTTTTATATGCAGTAGAATTAGAAAAGCAAGAGAAACAAGAATTCGTTTCAGAAATGAAATTTAGTTTTGATGTTTTTGAAACAATATTTTTTCACATCAGTAGATTTGAGGAAGTTTTTACAAATGAAAATTTAATTGGACAGGCCGGCTGGTTAGAAGAGTCCAATCATATATTGGTTAAATCTCTAATTCAAGAAACACCTGTTGTAGACGAAATAATAGGATCATTTTTTGAGTATATTTTAAAAGTTCCTATAGTTTTAAACTCCAGCTATTCACTTTCTCACGATGTAGATATATTAACCCGATTTAGTCCTCCTCATAAATTTTTAAGGTCTCTTCTTGCATCCTTATTAGTTAGAAAAGACTTGAATGAAGTAAAGAAAAGTATTGGCTATTATCATAAGATGATCACGCATGACCTACCAGACCCCTATAATAATTTTAATTCCCTACTCTCACAAAAATTTACATTACAGAAAAAGACTCTATACCTAATGGTAGGTGGAAATTCAAAATACGATAACAAATATAAAATCACTGATAGTCTAATTAATGAAATACTAAAATTAGCAGAAGAAAATTCTTACTCAGTAGGCCTCCATCCCAGCTATAATACTATGTCTAATAGAAGGAGACATCAAGACGAAAAAAAGACCTTGGAGAAAATTTTAGGCAAAAACATTACTCAGAACAGACAACACTGGCTAAGGTGGAATTGGGAAGTGACACCCTATGTAATACAAGAAAGTGGTTTCACATTTGATTCCTCAATGGGATACAATAAGTATTTAGGATTCCGATGTGGTACTGGCTATAGTTACCATATGTATGATTTTAGAAATGAAATTAAGTTTGCTTGGAAAGAAATTCCTTTAAGCTTTATGGAAAGCTCTGCAATTCATTCAGCAAAGAAAAAGAAAACTAGCGTCTCAGAAAATATGGTCGCGTTCTTTGAGGCAAACACTTACAATACCCATATTGAAATGAATTTTCATAACTCTAATTTCGACCCTACATTACAAACAGGATTAGAAATTCAAGACTTTTATTTTAACCAATTAAAATCGTTGATTGAGTAGTCAAAAGAAAAAGATATTATTGATTGGAGAATTGTACAAGCCATTAATTCCTTGGTTTATAGAATCCAAAGTCCCTCAAGGTGTTCCTGGAGTGTATAATCTATATAAATACCTAGGGGAATCTGACAAGTATTCATTTTATTCAATAATCTATAATCCTAAAATAAAATTTCATCGCAGTTTCAAAAATGGATCAGTATTAGAGCTAAACAAATTTTCTTTCCCATTCTATTACTTATGGAAACTATTGGTGTTCTTTAAACTTATAAACTGGGGAAACAAAAAACTTAAAGAAGAATCCTTTGATTTGATTTATGGATTAAGCACGTTTTCCACTGTAGCAGCCTATCTAGGGAAAAGATATAACACTCCTTCTGTTGGGCGGATTTATGGTACCATCTTGACAAAGGATGTAAAGAATAGAAATTATCTTAAGCTATATACACGATTCTTTTTCGACATATTAGCTATAAAATACCCTGCAGATCATGTTATCTCAACTTTAGATGGAACATCCTATGATACGGTATTTAAACACTTTAACAAAAAGAAAAAAGTAAAACTATATTATAATGGTATGGAGAAAAACCTTCGCACCACTCTTCTTTCTCAAAAAAACATCAAAGTCTTAAAGAGTGATAGACAAATAAAGTTTTGCTATATAGCCAGATTAGAAACATATAAAAGAATTGAATTAGGAATTGAGCTTATAGAATACTTAGTTCAAAAAAAGAATTTAAATAATATACAGCTTTCAATTCTAGGTGACGGGTCGCAAGAGAACCGTTTAAAGCAGATTGTGGATGCAAAAAAATTAAATGCGTTTATTGAATTTATTCCTGAGATGCCACACGAAAACTTAGCTGAATTTATTTCAACACAGGACATAGCTCTCTTCTTCTATGAGGGTGGTAGTTTAGGAAATATTCTTTGGGAATGTGCTTTGGCGGGAAAACTAATTCTTACAGTTGATAATGGTGATACTGCAAAATTATTTAAGGATGGCTACAATTGTTTGATGGCAAATGACAATGCGCAATTACCAGAAAATCTAGGCAATGATATTGTTGAATTGTTAGATAAGGACATCAGTGATATTACTAAAAATGGGCGAAAAACTGTTGAAGAGAAAATTGGAAATTGGAAAGATAGATTTGATTTGGAGTTTGAAGAGATTTTTAACTAAGTCCTTTCCCTTGAAGCTTTAATTTTCTAAGTACAATGCTATCATATGCTCCTTGCAACCACCTACTCCATACTCGTGTACTTTGCCATAATTCTAAAGAATCTCTGTTCTGTAAATATGGATTCCTGTTTCTGAAGCCCGGAATAATCGTAAACCCATTTTTATAACCTGTGGACTTGACAATATCTTGTACTTCTAAAGGAGCGTTTGACAATTGCCCAAATGGGTAAGCAAAGTAATCAATCTTAGAACCTATGATTTCTTCTAAGGCTGATTTATCATCTCTAATTTGATGAAGTATTCCTTCTATATTGCCTTCCTCACTAAAATCAAAATGATCCATAGTATGCCCGCCAATCGTTACTAAAGTACTTTTAGATAATTCTACAAGCTGAATTTTTGAAATACCAAACAAATGCTCCTCTTGTCTGCGCACCTTGTTCTTAATAAACAATTTTGCATGATCCTCTGTCAAATTCACTATACCAGAATTTACAAAGAAGCACGCAGGTATATTCAATTCCTTTATAACAGGAAAAACATTTGTAATCCAAGATCGATACCCATCATCAAAACTAATTGCAACAGTATTTTCCCGATTATTCACAATATCGTCTATTGAGACAATTTCAAAATTCTCTTTTAACCATATCATTCTTTCCCTAAACAAGTCTTTCTTCTGAATGTCATGAAAACAAATGACTCTGCTACCTTTTCTTTTTTTAAAAAAGGGATTGAAGGCAACAACTAAATCTCTGACTATATTTCTAAATTTCCTTTTCAAAAACCCAATTTAACTTTCTGTTTAAAAGATTCTCAACGTATTGTTTGTCTTCTGCAAAATTACTAGACAAAGACGTATAAATACCTTCTTCCAATTGAAATTTACCTTCTATTGTATTTAATTTTCTCAAATACTTTGGAATTCTACTATTCTTAACTGCCCACCAAATACTATTTCCTAATCGAGATTTTTGAAGGTTTTCAGAAATTCTATCTAAAGAAGATTCAAGGCTTTGATTCCTTGGTACACGTGCAGGATTTATTATTTCATTTAGATTTGAAGGCACGAAACTTGAATCTACATCTAAATATCTATACAATGACTGGATACAGACCAAAGGTTCAATCGCAATATCCTCATACAATAGGAAATGCATATTTTTCTTTGGGAAGTATCTTAAATAATTTTCTACTTGCTTTTTATAATACCCTTGACCTAAAATTGTTTTATCAATTTCGATGGCTTGGGAAAATGAAACAGACTTTTTAATTTCGCCAGATTTTATACTATTATAATATTGTGAATATGCTCTGGTTATGGGATCTCTTAAACTAATAATCAGTTTCACATCTGGATATGTACTCGCTATACGATCAGCCGTTTTTTCAATAAATAGATACTCTGTTGAAAACTCTCCAACGTGGGCCCCACTACTCCTACATTGATTGGCGTAAATGTTTTCGTACCATTCTTTACCTTTGGACCAATTCTCTTCTCTAGAAAAAAAGTTTATCTCCTTTACCGGCATGCACAGATCTGGGTGTTCGTAGAGACATGCATATATCCACGATGTAGCTGCCTTTTCAACTCCCAATCCTAAAAAAGATGGTCTCATTTATTAGTGATTCGCGCCATTCTGTAAATTGTAATATTCGTATTATCAAATATCTCAAATTCATTGACTGCATTTATATTATAGTCTACAAATTTCAACTTTAGTCTATTTAATAATTTTTTTGAATATCGTTGTTGTCTATTTGTATTCGCCTTAGATGCGTGCAAGTACACTATATCATTTTCAATACCACTTATGTCTAATTCTTCCATTTTTTTCATAGGAATTACATTCCGCATCTTTTCAATAGATGGATTTAAATATCGATATGAAGATTCTGAATACAGTATTACGTCATTTTCTTGAAGTGAATTAAAAAATTCCACCCCCACCTCTTTATGCCCTTGCCCAACTTTATTATGTATAAATGAAAAAGTTATAATCCACAGTATACATATTGCTGCCCAAGGTAAAATGGTGTTAAATCTAAAAGCTACAATCCGTTTTGCATGCCAAGCATAGATTATTGCGAATAGAGGTAAACAAGGAATAAAATATCTTCCATTATAAAAAATAGCACTCATGAACCCACTATAAGTCTTGGCATTGTATTGATAGAATAAATGAAGGAGGAAAAAAGTAAATACACTAAGAATTACTCCATAACTTTTACGTCCTTTATAAAAATAAGCTAAAATAAGACCGCCTGGTAAAAGAGCTAAAGTAACAAAACCATAAATAGTCAAATTATTAATCGCGTTTATTACTCCAAAGGGCTCATAGTTTTTGCTATAAAACATATCACCATAGACATGCAAACTTGAAACAAATTTTGGTATGCTTCCTATAATCAATGCAATAAGAAACATAACGCCGTTCTTCCAATTTCTTATACATGGTATCAATACCAAAGCTACACACAGAACAATTGTCGTTTGTCTAAACCATAAACTGAGACCTGCTAATAACCCAAGAAATATATAATCAGTATATTTTAATTCTATTTTGAATACAACCCAACAATAAGCAGCCATAATTAATAAACTTGGCATTTCACTCATCAAACTTCTGGCAAAAAACAAAGTTGGAAGGAAAAATAAGATTGTAGTAATTCCTATTACTACATTTAACCCTTCTCTTTTCAACAACTTGAACATTATGGTCAAACTAATAAAAAGATAGATCGTTCCTGATGAAAAAATAGCTTTTGGATGCATTTTGTATAAGGCTGCTTGTAACAGACTTGTTCCTAAGGAATAATTCAATTTTGTTAATTTGAATTCTTCACCAGTAAATGCTGCTTGCCAATAATTAGATTCACCATGCGAAAAAGCTATAGCTTGTGTTAAGTAGCTTAACTCATCAACAGAATAAATATAATCAGGAAAAAATAATAGGAGATTGGAAAAAAACAGGGCTAAGAGTATAGCTCCAAGAAAGAAAAGAAGTTTTTTAGAAGATATCAGATGAGAATGAATAAGCGTAATTTAAAAACAGGAACCTAAGATTGTTCTTATTTTAATAAAATCTCGTTTACAACTTGTACAATATTTTTTGCAATGATTCTGTCATCAAATAGTTTGATAGTTTTTAATCTACCAATTTCACCCATCTTTTCTAATTCAATATTTTCCATATTAATGATAGTATCCATTGCATGCATAAGTGATGTGCTGTCTTTTACAGGAACAAGAAATCCATTCTCACCATGATCAATTGCTTCTCTACACCCTGCTGTTTCAGTTGCAATAACAGGTTTACCCATAGCCATTGATTCTGTAAGTGATCTTGCTATTGCTTCTCTGTAAGACGGGAGTACGATACAGTCAGAATCAGAAATGATACTTCTAACATCTTTTACATATCCTTTATAGTCAATAATATCTTCATGCACCCACTTGGCAAGTTCATCAGGATTAACGGAAGAAGGATTATCTTTATCTATTTCCCCTACAACAGTAAACCGCGACTTACCGTTATATTGTTTTTTTATTTCTGCGGCAGCATTTACAAATTCCTTAATTCCTTTATCATACAAAAGTCTGCCAATAAATGTAAATCGTGTTACACCATTTCGAGGATGTGAGCCATTTGGAGAAAAATGTTCAATATTTACTCCACAGCCCTTAACAGAAATTGCTTTTGATTCTTTTACTATATTCTTTTCAATAAACAAGATTCTATCATCTTCGTTTTCAAAGATGACTTTCCTGTGAAAGTTTGAGGTCATCTTATACATCGTGGAAACTAATCTTTCCATCCAACCTTTTCTTAAAAATGGATAACCAAGGCCGGTTACAATTCCTATGGTTGGTATTCCTACTAATTTACCAGCTATTGCGCCATAGATGTTTGGCTTGTGCGTATAATGTAAAATTAAGTCAAGTTTTAACTTTTTATACTTCCTCCTCAATTCTTCAATTAAAATAAAATCCTTGATTGGGTGTTTACCATCTCTTGTAAGTACTCTGAGTGGAATGTGTGTAACTTGAGGAAATCGCTCTTTATATTCTATAAATTCATCTATAGGTGCAAGTACTACAACATCGTAGCCTTGCTCTAAAAGCTCCTCGATAACATTTAATCTGAAATTATAAATATTCCAAGTGGTGTTCGCTACTATTCCTATGCGCGTTTTAGGCTTCAAAGATGTCATTTCGTTAGTGTAAAGTTAAGCTATTTGAGTGATAATGTACATACCCTGTAACGAGCATTATATCTATTTTACTGTGAAAACGTTATGAAAAACTCAACAAAGACGGCTATTTCCTATTTTTTTAACCTATTCACAACTGACTTAATTTCTTGCTCTTTATCTTTTGGATAAATTAAAAGTGCTCCTGGTTCGTCCACAACGATATAATTATCAAGTCCTTTAATCACGATAATTCGCTCTTTTTGAGCTCTTATTAAGGTGTTTCTTACATCTTCTATATGAGATAAATTCGCCTGCACTACATTCCCGCTTTCATCCTTATCTAAGTAAGAATGCAAACTACCCCAAGTCCCAAGATCTGACCACCCGATATCTGAGGGAATGGTATATACATTGTCTGCTCTTTCCAAAATGGCATAATCAACAGAAATTTTTTCTGTCTTTGGATAAACAGCATCAATGTAATCTTGTTCTTCAGTTGTCCCGTATTTAGTTTTGTCCTCTTCAAGAACAGAAAGAATGAGACTAGAATGCTTCTGATATGCATCTAATATTGTTTTTACACTCCATACAAACATGCCAGCATTCCAATAAAAATTCCCAGAATCCAAATATTTTTGCGCAGTATTTTCATCTGGCTTTTCTCTAAACGATGAAACCTTATATATTTTATCGCCCTTATTTGCACTAGGCACTTCAATATATCCATAGCCCGTATCTGGTCTTGTAGGCTGTATTCCTAGAGTAACTATAGCATTATTGTCTTTTGCATAATTAAATGCCTGATTCAATCTTTCTAAATATGCATTTTCTTTCATTATAACATGATCTGAAGGCAGAATCGCAAATACGGCATTAGGATCCATCGATTCAATTCGCAGAGCTGTATACGCAACACATGGAGCTGTATTGTTCATGGAGGGTTCGCACAAAATATTTTCAATTGGCACTTCTGGTAAATGTTCTTTAACAAGAGTACGGTATCGTTTATTTGTAACTATAAGAATATGCGAGGCTGGAACTATCTGGACACATCTTTCAAATGTTAATCTTATTAGTGATTTTCCTATACCAAGTATATCTAGAAACTGTTTTGGGTTTTCTTCAGTGGAACTAGGCCAAAATCTAGAGCCAACTCCTCCTGCCATTATTGCTATATAGTTATTCATATCTTAGTATCTTTAGTTTTATAAAATAGCGAGTTATCTAAATTCGCTATTTGCTAGAAACATTTTAGACTTTAGTATCAAAATTACACATGTCATCTTTAGATGCTTTGTTAAGTTTTAGGGAAATCTCAGTATCATTATTGTTGCTAGCTACAATAATATTTACTTGCTATAAAATTGCCCAATTAGATAGTTTTACAAAAGACAATAAATATTTATTTATTGCATTCGTTGTATCTAAACTGATTATTACGCTTGTAACGACGTTATACATTTTCAAGTTTAGTTCTGATGGAAAACTTTACAGAAAATTATCTCAGAAACTCCTAACAACAATTCATAACGACAGTCCCTCTTTTCTAAAATCTCTTTTCAATTTTTCAGAGCATCTGGAGAACTCCGTAATTCTATTTACGCATATTTTAAGTCTTGAATACCTGCTACTCTTTGATTCTTATGTAGCTACAAACTTACTTGTAAGTTTTGTTACCATTATTTGTGCATGGCGTTTATTTAAAGTATTCAAAACACAATTTCCATTACATTCAGAATGGAGTTTTTACCCTATCCTATTTACTCCAGCTTTTGTTCTTTGGACATCTACTAGTCATTTAAAAGAGGCATATATGT
Organism: uncultured Saprospiraceae bacterium; assembly: GCA_937967615.1. Lineage (GTDB taxonomy): Bacteria > Bacteroidota > Bacteroidia > Chitinophagales > Saprospiraceae > CALCMJ01. The sequence continues at coordinate 3,798 of CALCMJ010000098.1, read as the reverse complement.
ATTCTTGCATAGTCATAATAATATATGCCATATATACTATTCCCTATAGATTTAAACTGCTAAAGATCCTAGCAATGATCCTATGTGGATATTTTATCTTAGTAACTAGAAAATTTCTATTTCTAATTTTAATTCTGAGTGTAATTGGGACTTATTATTTTGTTCAGTTTAACAATTTTAAACAAAATAAAATTTCCATTTTCATATCCACAATTTGTATTGTTATGTTAGCGGCGATAGGATTCAATTCAAAAAAAGCAAACAAATTTTTTAGAAATGCAGCGCATAGAAAATCATTTTCCACAAGCATTACTAAAAAACATAATGGTGCTTTAATAGAATCAACTTATCAAATTAAAAAAACAACAGCAGAACTTTACAACCTACCCAGACACATCGCAACTGCCACTCTTAGACCTTGGATATGGGAAAGCACAAATAAAAAAACTATTATAGTAAAATTAGAAAGTTTTATTCTGCTCCTTTCTTTCCTTTGTTTCATGTACTACTTATTTCAAATAAAGTACAAAAACATCCATTTCAATCCGCTTATCACATTCTCAATTTTATTCTCCTTGGGACTTCTTTTTACAATTGGTCTAAGTAGTGCAAATTATGGAGCAATATCAAGATATAGATCCATTGCAATCCCTTTCTTACTGACTGCGCTATGGACTATGATTCAATCTGTTCGAAAATCTAAAAATCTCTCTTCGGTATAGAAGGAAACACTTTATATAGAATTTCAGAGTTTGGAAATAGTATAACCCAAGCTGTCATAATAAGTATCATAAAGTCTACGTAGAAGGATTGATTTTTTTGATACCATTTTTCTACCCTCCCTTTAAACGGGTAAATTTTATTGATATAAAAATCCCAAGTATCTCTACCTTCTTCTTTTTCTTTGGTAATTAATTCTTCTTCATCACGAAATATAATTGACCCAATACCTGTAATTCCAGGAGTAACATTATAAATCACTTTTTTTACATCTTCTGGGTATTGATTAAAACTGATGGGCATAACAGGCCTAGGGCCTACAAGACTCATATGTCCAAAGAGTACATTCAAGATTTGCGGTAACTCGTTGATTTTTGTTTTTCTTAAAAAGCCACCCATAGGAGTGATCCTTGGGTCCCTTTTTGTCGTGATCACTCCGCCTGACATATTAGGACTGTCTTTTAACATCGTAGCGAACTTATAGATGTCAAATTCTTTATTCCTGTAGCCAACTCTATTTTGGAAATAGAAAATATATCCTTCTCCTGTTAATTTTAACGCGATCACTATTGGAATAAGTAGGGGTGATAAGACTAACAATCCCAAAAATGAAAACCCTATATCAAAAAACCGTTTAACGAACCTATACATACCTTATAATTAAAGAAATCTGTTGATTAGAAATACATTACATCTTTTGATCTAGACTTACACCCGTTTCTATGTGATTAAAATTTGGTATGAATTTTTGCATCAAACTAACAATAGTAGCCTTATCATAATTACCTGAATCTAGAAGATCTTTTAATGAATCTATCAAGAGATCAATTTCGTCCACTGGCTTCCTAATTGCATTCTTAATAACACCAAGGCTTGCATACTTTTCTAAATTCACTTCATCTTCATTTGAATAAAATTCTTCAAACAATTTCTCACCTGATGTGTTGGTTTTAAAATAGTAAACTGGATATGATGAATTACCATTTTCCAATGTCTTTGCCTTTTCCTTTGCTTCAAGCTCTGAATTGCAAACTTCTATTTCGTAGCCTAGTGCTTTTATAAACTTATCAGTTACATTTTTAAAGAATTCCATTTGGCTTTCCTCAAGCTTTGGAAAAAATATATCTCCTGATTCACCTAGCATACATGCCAACATACAGATCTGACCACTCTCTTCAGGTGAAACAAAAAACCGTTTTATATCTGAAGGACAGCTAAGAGGCTGTCTTTTAAGCACTCTTTCCAAGTACCCATAGAGTAAACTTCCATTTGAAAAAGCTACGTTGGCAAATCGTGCTGTTGTAACAGGCAATTTAGCTGCATAGCTCATTATAACTTCTTCCATGAGTTTCTTGGAAGCTCCCATAACATTTACAGGATTTGTTGCCTTATCAGTTGAAACACAGAAAAACTTTTCTGGAGGAAACTCTACAAGCAAATCTAAAAGATCCTTAGCCTGTAAAACATTGTTTTCAATCATTGCTTCAATCGAATACTTATCCTTTTCACTTCTCACGTGCTTATGCGCAGCAAAATTTGCAATAATATGAAAAGGGCCTTCGTTGCTAAGAATTTTCTTAAAGACTTTGTTTCCAAAATTAATTGGGTAAGTTTTATATTCTTCAGGTACTTCAAAATCCGTTGAACTTCTTAAATCTCTTGTCAGTTCCGTTAATCCATTCTCATTCGTATCTATAACATACAATTTGGCTGGATTAAATTTTAAAACTGCTTTAATGTAAGAAGAGCCAATAGTGCCGGCACCACCAATAACTAAAATGGACTTCCCTTTAATAGCAGATTCTAGTTTTTTAAAATTGGTTTCTATATCATCTGCAAAAAAGCTTTTCTTTCTGTAAATAACATTTTCATTAATAAATGTATTCAAACTAAAATCTATCATAGCTGCGTTTCTTTTAATTTTGGGAATACGATTGTACTTTTAAAAACAAGATTTAATACAGTCCACAACTTTCGATAATTGCTCAACTGTCAAATCTACAGAACTTGGTATACTCAAACAATTTTTATGGATTACTTTGGAATTATCTTTGTCTCCTATATACGGATTATCCTTAAACATAGGCAGTTGATTCATTGGAGTCCAAAATGGTCTAGCAATTATACTATTCCCCTTTAATTTTTCTAAGATCTGATTTTGCTTGCTTGAAGAAAATGTAAATAGCCAACAGTTAGGATCAACCCTATCTTCAATTTTTTGGAATCCAATGTCACCAACACCAACAAGATTATCTCTATAGAATTTATCTATCTTCTTTTTCCTTAAAATGAAATCAGGGAGTTGTTCCATTTGAGCAACACCAATGGCAGCGAGTACATTTACCAGTCTATAATTAAACCCAATTTCATCATGAAAATAAGTCTCTGGATCTACCTTGGATTGTGTTGACAGATGTTTTGCACGCTTTGCATGTTCTTCATTATTTGTCACTAGTACACCTCCACCTCCTGTGGTGATAATTTTATTTCCATTAAATGAGAATACACTCATGACACCCCAGGTACCTGAATGTTGGCCATCCCAATATGAGCCTAGAGATTCAGAAGCATCTTCTACAATATGCAAATTAAATTTATTTGCAATTTTACTTAACCTTGGCATATCACACATGTTACCTAGAACATGAACAGGCATTATACACTTTACTATCTTTTTTGTTTTCTTGTAGATTCTTCCTTGAACATGCTCTTCTGTTTCTGTTTCTAAAAATTTCTCCAAGATATTCAAGTCCATTTGCCATGTACCAGAATCTACATCAATAAATATAGGTTCTGCATTTGTATATACAGCAGCATTGGCACTTGCAATGAATGTTATGTTAGGAATTATAACATGATCATCCCTATCTATACCTAACATGTGCATGGCAAGATGTAATGCACTTGTACCATTGGAAGCAGCAACACCAAATTTATTCTGTGAAAATTCAGCGACCAATTTTTCAAATTGGCTTACATATGCACCGGCAGAAGAAACCCAACCAGTTTCTATGCATTCAGTTACATATTTGAGTTCATTGCCGTTAAGGTGGGGGACAGATAATGGAATCATTTTAT
>CALCMJ010000097.1 GCA_937967615.1 uncultured Saprospiraceae bacterium | reverse complement strand
AGAATTATATCCTGACGAAGAAAAAGGGAAAAAAGAAGAACACCTAAAAATTGCTTTGAAACTTGCTAAAAGCGAAAATGATAAAAAGCTGATTCAGAAGAAAATAAATCAGCTATCCGCTTAATTATAGATTAATTGTTTCTCTTATAGTAAATTAGTTAAATGATATCAATGAAGAACGTTATAGTTTTATTTCTAATGATTTTGCCTTTCGCAGCGAATGCCCAGAAAAATGATTTGTCTGTTTTTGAAAATCTTTTAAAATATGAGTGGATAGCAGAATCAGATTGGGATAATAAAGGAAAGTTCAAACAAGAAGTTTCATTTGAATTTAATTTAGATAAAAGCGCGATTCACGTAAGATCTAGTGGATTTACAAATAAAGAGCAATCAGAATATGGTTTAAGAAATTTTGGTGTACGCTGGGTAAATACTGAACGCAGTCAAATAGAATTTGCAGAATACGATGTGTTTGGAGCTAAGACAGAGGGTGTTGTGACTTCAAATGGAAAGGATCTTTTTTACACATATCAATACGATGGTATGGAGCTTACAGATGCATGGGAATATGTACATGAAACCAAATACAATTTTAAAATAGGGAAGCGCAAGAATGGCAAGTGGGAAAAGATCTTGTTGGAATCCAGCTTTTCTGCAAAGCAGAAAAATAAAAAAGAATTTGATAAAAAGGTTTACCAGAATGATATCAAAGTGGCAAAGAAATATGTAAAAGAAAATGATCATGAGAATGCCGCTAAATCCTATATTCAAGCATTTGCAAAACAGAACAATAAGGGGTATTCACATCATAAATTAGATGCAGCGACTGAATTTGCATTATCAGGCAGGGAGGTAGATCTTATGTCTGTTTTAAATACATGGATAAAAGAAGCAACAAGTTCAGATATGGAAGAACTTAGAACAAATCTTGTATTCAGCAAATATCACGAAACGCAGTGGTGGCAGGACTTGGATAAGAGCATGGATGTAAGAAGAGAACAAATGATTGCTCACCATCAGAACCTAAAAATATTTAAGAAAGGTAGAATATTTACCTACAGCGCTATTCGAATTACCAAAGATAAAGACACAGTTGCGAATACCTTTATCGAAATCATTCCAGATGGTACTGGTTGGGGTTCTATTGATGCCTCTTCCCAAAGTCAAGTTGTTTTTAAATATAAGTTTGAAGCAAAGGATTCATTAGAGCACATCCAAGAATTGAAAGAGGTTGTCACAGAGGAATTTTGGATTCGTGATGATACAACTGGCGTAATAGAAAATGAAAAAGAATTCTGGATTCACCCCATGAGAAACAATGAGTTCTTTAAAACGGAAATAGCTCCTTTCCCGCAAGTAAAATACCCAATAAACTATGAAACCATGCTAGACGCTGGTTCTAAAATTTATCTGATGAAAAATTGGGGTACTTATAGTCCTAGCCTTACAGAGCAAAAATATTTTTACTTAGGAAAGGAATCTAAGGATTACGCCTTTCTGGAAAAATTAGAATGCCATAAGTTTACTGCTTATGGCCATAATTCTGTCCATGGAATAAGCCATCTTGAATATTTTTTCAATGAAGATTACGGGTTTACTGAGATGAATTATTTAACCTATGATGGTGATTTAATACAGTTTACCCTTGTTAATGTTATTGATTAAGGCTAGTTGAATTTTTCTATTATTTACATATTAGACTCCTATTTCGTAAAGAGGAGTTTCCAGTCTGTTATAAAGTCTTTGACTTTACTCTCCATCACACAGAACATCCACATACTGATCAGCTCCCTGCACATTTAATTCTGCAGCTTTGGTAATATCAGCACACGCTTTTTCGTTTTCCTTTACTTTAACAAAAGCATTTGCACGATTAAAATAAGCCTGTCCTAGTTTTGGGTTGACCTCTATAGCTTTTGTAAAATCATTAATCGCTTGCTCATACATGGCGAGATTTAAGAAGGCTGTACCTCTGTTAAAATAATTGTCTTCAGACTTTTCACCAAGTTTAATAAGCAAGTCATGATCTTTTAAAGTCTCTTCGTAGTTTTCGAGACTTAGACTGCAGATTGCTTTATTCTTTGCTGCGGATACATGTGTAGGATCATTGTATAGAACTGCAGAGAAAAGCTCGTTTGCTTCTTCGTATTCTTCGTTTTTTAATTTTATATAGCCTATGTAATAATTTACTTCAATGCCGTCCCCTTTTTTCTTTTTGAACAATTCAAAATCAGCAAGTGCTTCCTCAAACTGTTCCAACTTTAAATATGCCTTGGCTCTTTTGAATATGAGTGAACTGTTTTTTGGGTCTGCTTTTAATGCATTTGTGTAGTCTTCAATTGCAGCTTTGTAATTTCCGTTTTTTGTACCACAAAGAGCTCGATTATTATACGCCTTGCCTGCAGAATCAGGGTCCAAGTCAATTGTTTTACTGAAATCGCGAATTGCTTTGTTGTATTCTTCCATTTTCATAAGTGCGACACCACGTTGCATAAACGCTTTGGAATACTCTGGATCAAGTTTTATTGCTGCACTAAAGTTTTGAATGCCTTTCTCGTAATCTTTCTTTAGCATGTAGGCATATCCCATGTAGAAGAATCCCTTTTTATGTTTTGGGTCTAGGTCAGTAACAGAGATAAAATCATTTATTGCCGAGTTGTATTTTTTTAGCTGTAAGTAAGAATTTCCTCTGTTATAGTATGCGTTAACATGCTCAGGCATTATAGAAATAGTCCTGCTGTATTTTTTAATTGCTTCTGCATATTTCTTTTGTTTAAACATGGCAACTCCCTCATTGTAAAATTCAACAGCTTCAGGGCTTTGGCCAAAAGAAGTACAAAGAATCGAACATAGAAATATTAGAATACTTAGAGTACGCATAGAATTAATTTTTAGATAAAATAGGTATTAAATATGAGCAGCATTGGGGGACGAATCTATAACGGGGTAAAACTATGATATATTATTATAATACTTCTATTAATCATTTTTTCTTTGATGATTTTGCATGTTCATTAAAGTCAAGACATAAGGATACCCAATATTCAAATTCCTTTTTCTTTGCAAATCCTTTAGGTTCTACATAACAATATCCTTTAAGCTCTTTCTTGCGCATGATTAATTTTTTGTAGCCAGGTTTTTTAGAAATCTCTGACTTTCTTTCTGGATCATAGCGACACATAAGATTATCACCGCTGACATTTATACACATTTTTCCATTTACCATAAAGGAAAGACCTCCAAACATCTTTTTTTCTTCTATTTGGAGATTCTTTAATTCGCTTAAGTGAGCCCTCAATTTTTCGGCAAGATTTGTGTTGTACGCCATGACTTAATTTACTATGATTGGTTTAATAGACTAAAGTATCATCATTAGAAAGATAAGAATTATTTACATTTCTTTTCAAGCCACATTGTTGGCAGGAATTAATTCAAGATGAACTTTTCAGAATTGAGCTTCTACTGAAAAACACATGGTTTCCTTAGTGCTTGGGTGTATAAATTCTATAGACTCTGCATGGAGATGTAATCTATCTCCTTTTGTTCCATATAAGTCATCTCCCACAATCGCCGTGTGTAGTCCAAGAGGATGAGAAACGTGGACGCGTAATTGATGTGTCCTTCCAGTCATGGGATATAAATGTACACGTGTTTTCCCATCTTGTCTTTTAATGACCTTCCACTTTGTTCTTGCCTCTTTTCCGTGTTCATTGCATACTAGCTGCCTGGGTCTATCATCTAAGTCAACTCGAAGGGGTAGACTAATCTCTCCTTCATCTTTTTCAATTATTCCATCTAATATTGCAATGTATCTTTTCTTTATTGTTCTTTTTACAAATTGTCTTTGGACTGCCTTGTGGGCTTCTTTTGTTTTGGCAATTATTAATAGTCCAGAGGTAGATCCATCAAGTCTGTGAATTATCAATGGTCCAGTTGCATTTGGATGCAAGGTTCTGATTCGTGTATACACAGAATCCGACACTGTTTTTCCTGGAACAGATAAGAGCTCATGCGGTTTGTTAATGATAAGAATTGACTCATCTTCAAAAAGGATGTCTATTTCTTTATTTGCTTCAGGTTCTTTTAATAAAGGATTTTTATCTAGTGTAATGCCATCTAGCATGTGTGCAAGAATAGGTTTGCATCTTCCTGTACACGCTGGATAGAATACTTTATGTTTTCTTATTTCTGCGCTAGGAGAGGCTCCCCACCAAAACTCACCCATTGCGATAGGTTTTAAATCATAGAGGAAGGCATGTTGGAGTAATTTGGGCGCAACACAATCACCTGCACCAGCTGGAGGATGTACGCCTTGGTCAATGGGGAAGATTTCTGTGAGTGTTTTTTTTACTTTCTGTTGATTGAGAAAAATGTAATTGTCGAAGATTTCTTTTTGAAGCCTGTTAGATGTATTCTTTCTTTTTGTTTTGAGTTCTGATATACGTGATGTGTATTCCTCAAGTAAATGCTTAGGCTCATCAAGCTCTTTTTCCAGGGCTATTGTAGATTGTTTCAAAAGAAATTTATCACGCACACTTTCTTTGGCTAAGGATTCTTTTAAGTCAGAAAATTCTTCTGGACGCATTTCTAAAGCAGCCTTTGTACGTAAGAGTTTTCTTGCAGTTTTTGCCTGTTTCATTTTTTCTTTTTCTTTCTGAATGGCATCAGAGACTGCAGGCGTTTTTAATGCAAGGTTTTCTTTTGTACTTAGGAAGATGGGGTCTTTTTCTAGTTCATCAATTTGTTTGTTTAGTTCAATTAATTCCAACTGACCTTGTGGATATGTAGAATGTAAAGAAAATAAATCAAATATCCGTGGTGCAAATTTATTGGGTATGTTAGAATGATCAAGTTCCCCGGAAAACCCAGCTAAATATCCCAACGCTCCTTCATTGTTTTGTACGACAAGAACACCAAACATTTTGCCCTGCGGTGTTCCTGTTTTAATTTGACCGATCCCAAAATTATGGACTATATCTGTTTGTT
>CALCMJ010000096.1 GCA_937967615.1 uncultured Saprospiraceae bacterium | reverse complement strand
TAAATAGGCCTTTAATAGGCCTTTAAAAAGAGTGCAAATATACGGATATTACTGTATTTACGCCTTTTTCATATATATTAATGCGTACAGGAATTATTGTATCTCTTTTAGAGTTGTATTTTTGTATTCTAATTTTCATTTCATAACCTAAAAAACTAATAATAATGGGTTTATTTTCATTTTTAAAGAATGTTGGAAGTAGCGTTCTTAGCTCAAAAGCCGAGAAAAACGAGGCGGCGGCAGCTGATGCAGCAGAAGTTAAAGCATATAAGGAAGAATTATTGACTTCAGTTGTAAGAGGCTCAGGAATTGATGTTGAAGGCCTTTCTCTTGATCTTGAAGGCGATAAAATCACTGTATATGGACAGACAGCTTCCCTTGATGACAAAGAAAAAGTGATTCTTATGCTGGGTAACACGGACGGAATAGCAGCTATTGATGACAGAATTTCTGTTGTAGCGCCTCCTCAGTCTCAGTTTTATGAAGTACAATCAGGAGATTCACTTTCTAAAATTGCAAAAGAACTATATGGAGATCCTATGAAATATCAGCAAATATTTGAAGCAAATACGCCGATGTTGAAAGACCCTAACGCTATATATCCTGGGCAGATGCTTAGGATTCCTAATCTAGGTTAACATATTTAAGAAGACTATGTTAAACTTGCCTCTGAAGAAATTCAGGGGCTTTTTTATTTGGGCGATCCCACATAATTCAGGACAAGTCCTTCATTATGGGTCAGGCTTTTCAGGGGTTCCGTCCCTCGCTACACTCAGGACCACCTACGGTGCCCTTACAATCCTTATCGCATAGGAGGGATTATCATCTATATGAGCATCGTCTTCTCTGGGACTTAGATTAACTGAAAAAATGACAACACGAAAATAGTCTTGAAAGGACTGGACAAACTGAAAAAAAATGACAACAATAAATAGTCCTGAAGGGACGACACCTATAAACCTATGACCTATTCTTTACATATACTTTTTGCATCTCCTTAAATTCAGCCCTGAGCTGAGCTGTAAACTTACCCGGTCGCCCATTCCCTATTTTTATTCTATCAACCCTAACAACGGGAACAAGGGCCTTGGTAGAACCACAAATAAAAGCCTCATCTGCTGTACGCAATTCTTTAAACTGAACAGGTCTTATCTGAACCCTGTATTTTCCTTCGCACAGCTCCAGAAGTTTCTTTCTTGTAATACCTGACAATGCATTTTCCTCTGAAGTTATTATCGTTTTGTTTTTAACAATAAAAAAGTTTGATCTTGAAGATTCTGAAATAAAATCATCTTTTACATATAAAACATCAAAGGCTCCTTCTTTCTTAAGCAGTTTCTGATTCCTGAGCACAAGAGCATAATTTAAGGTCTTAATCTTAGGAAAGTCTCTTATGTAGTCAACGGTGATTAACTTTATTCCTTTCTCAAAGTAATGCTTTGGATTCTCTTTTAAAATATGCTGCAAAAGGTAGAAGTTTGATTTAGTAGAAGTAAAGCCACTGTCTGAAAACCCACCAGTAAGCACAAGCCTAACACCAGAATATCCTACCTTATTAATCTGAACTAGGGTATCTACATAGTCCACTATCTGCTTCCTACTATACCCCACTTTAAGGTCCATTAGGGCCGCTGAAGTATAAAATCTATCCAGATGGTCTTCCAAAAAAACAGGAACTCCATTTACTATCCTTAGAAAATCAAAGATGCCGTAGCCCCTAAGCATACCCAGTTCATAAGGTGTAAGTACTGGCACCTCATTAGAAATAAATTCTCCGTTGAAAAAATAATATTGTATTGATTTACTCATTTAGCTTCCAGTCATATTCTTTAAAAATAATCTTTGAATCCGTAGGTGTTTTAGAATCTCTATACCTGTTTACATAAGCCAAAATATCTCCAAAATCTTCCTTATACCAATCAAATATTTTAGATAGTTCTATGGTCTTTCCAGAAAATGTATTCTGAGACCCATCATTAATAAACTCCCTGGTCCTCTTTTCCAACAAGGCTTGTACATTGGATTCTGTAAATGCTTTATTGGATAAAGGAGGACAAGACTTTGCAGCACAGTTGACTGCAAAATGTATCCTCGACTCTTTTAGCTCACTTCTTAAAATCCCATTTTCAATCTCATTTAAACTCAGGGTTTTATTTCCCAGCTTTATCCACTTTCTGTCCCAAGGCTTTCCGCCATCCAAATCCATAATACTACCCAGTGGATAATTGTCTAAAATAAGGAGTACCGTAAAAGCATTATACGCATTGATAAAATAAGCAAGAGAAGAATTTTTAGACGAACCAGGATCTGGGTAATTATTTGCCAATTCTTGTGTATACCTCAGTAGCACATCCTTCTCAGTCATCCATCCTTTGTAATTCACCTTGCCATTTGCACTCACATATTTACGCAACAACTTGTCAAAATTTCCATGATCAAGTTTTAACTCAATTGCTGGCTCTTCCACTTCCGTTTCTTCTTTTCCTTTTTCCTTTTCTTTTTCAAGATTCTCTTCTATCGGCTTAGCTGTTGGCAAATCGTCGACTTGTTCCGTACCTTCTTTTACAATGCTTCCATTGGTGTTTACCTTTCCTACTGCTTCCTCAGTCTGCTTTTCCTTTTCTGCAGTTTTTTGTTGAGGAAGTTCACTACTTACTTCTGGGATTGAAGATTCTTTTTGCTTTATGGGCGAATGTTTAGATTTAGGACCATCTTTCTTTATCGTCTTATTGGCTCTCTCAAAACTATCTTCAGATTGTTCAAACTGTTTCTCTGCAAGAAGCTCTGATGCTGCAGTAACAACCATAGTATCATTAAGTATTGAGGCAGGAATCTGAGTTCTAGTTTCTTGTTGTGTATCTGCTTCTGCTCTAGCTTCTACAGTTTGGTTCTTATCTGTCTTACACGATAATAAGAATAGACAAGAGACTAAAAATAGTATGACAAAGTCTTTCTTATAAAGCATTTGAAAATTTATTCTTTTTATAAACTTGTTTCCAGGCGAACACCAAAATTTCGCGGCGCTTCTAACAAGCCTGGCCTAACAGTATATTGCTCATTTAAAACATTCTGTATTAAAAGTGAGAGCTTAAAATGATGCTTACTGTAGCTTGTTCTGATATCCAAAGTTCTATATCCATCATTATCAAAACTCCTAAAATCACCAATTGTTGCAAAAGAACTCAATAAAGCATCTATAGCTATCATGTGTGAGGTCGAATTAAAAGCAGTTCCTAATGCAAAATTTTTATAAGAACCTTCTACATCAATTTTAAAATTATGTTTGGATCTGTATTTTAAAATATTCTCTGATGACGAAGAACTTTGTTGTATAATTTCATTAAAGTCATCGTAGGTAGGATCAATGTATGTATACCCTCCTGATATAGTGAGTGGTACTGAAAACAATTCTGATCTTCCTCCTACAAATACTTCAAATCCTTTTATATCAGTGTCTCCAATGTTCTGTGCTTGAAAACCCACACCTTCATCTTTTTCAACGAATGAAAAATCTGTCATATTTTTATACCTAGACCAGAAGCTGGCAAAATCAAAATACCCTTCATATCCTGCAATTGAAAACCCTTGCCTAATGCCTAATTCTATATTATTGCCGGTCTCTGACTCAAGATTTGGGTTTGGGAAAATAGACAAGCCACTAAATGTTGTTCTTATATATTTTTCTGTAATTGTAGGGAACCTATACCCTTCTCCGTATGAAGCACGTGCAAAAGTATAAGGAGAAAGTTCAAGGTTTAATCCTGCTCTAAAAACAGAATTGGTTTCTATAGTTTGCCCATCTAGGTCTATAGCATCTGGAAAATTCTCAGGCCCTCTTAATACATTAGATTCCACTCTCCAACCCACGGTAAGTGCTAGTACATTATTAAATTTCTTGTCTGCTTGAACATAAGTTGCATATGCAGATGAATTTATATTCAGATTACTAAACAATTCAGAGTCTGTTTGTATATGATATAAGGATACACCTGAAGTAAGATTCACCCCAGTGTTTACAAACTTTCTTAAGAACTGGTATTCTCCATAATAATTCTTGGAGGAATTTGCTTGATTATTATTGTTATCGTTATTAATGTAATAATAACGGCTTAATACCTTGTGATGATTTCCTTTACTATCGTGGTGCGTAAAGTAAGGATCTATATAATACCTTGTATTAATACGCTCAGATAAAGAGCCTGGCAATTCTTTATATGCGCCACTTACCCCATTCTCCCAAAGGAAAAAATCTGCAGCGTCAGACCTGTTAAACATACTGTTCAGACCTATTGTTGTTCTGTCAGTTATTCTATACCGCAAGTTCGCAGAAACCCTATTTTTCTTTTCAAAAGAATTCTTATAAAAATTATCCAAATTTGAATAATAACCATTGAACACCATGTCAAGTTTGCCTCTTTTCTGTTTATGTAAAATGCTTACGCTTTTCTCGCTCGGCATCTTATCCCACCATTTTTTCAATTCATCTTTTGGAGAAAGATATCCTACATATGAAGTGATGATTTTAGTTACCGGATCTGAAGTCGCATAACCAGTTCTAATATTAATAATCCCATTCAGCGCTGCAGAACCATACAATGAGGAAGATGCACCTTTCACAATCTCAACTTGGGATATATTTTCTACTGGAATGTCACCCCAGTTTGGCCTTCCTGCATCTCCTTGTAAAGCCGGGATATCGTCTACTAATAAAAGCACCCTACTTCCTGCTCCATAAGAAAACCCAGAACCTCCTCTAATATTTGCTTGCCCATCTAACATCTGTACTCCAGGTATTTTATCTAAGACTAGATCAATATTTTGGGCATTTGTATTTGATATGATTTCTGCATTAATGACATTTATACTCACTGGAGATTCTGCAAGCTTACTCTCATAACGTGATCCTGTAATCACTGCAGTTTCCAAGATAGATGTACTTAGGCTCATTTCTATAGGCACACCCTCTAAGGCAAGAAACTCTGCAATGGAAAATTTGAGATCTTTATATCCCACATAGGAAAAAGATATGCCATCCTTTTCATCTAATGTTTCTAAAGTAAAATTTCCAAGATAGTCTGATATGGTACCATTCTCACCAGAAACTACACTTGCTCCTATAAGTGATTCTTTACTTTCTGAGTCAATAATAGTCCCTGTAATCAAAGCCTGTCCAATGGTGGCTTGGCTGCTTAAGATGAAAAATGAAAAAAAGAAAAAAAGGATTATACGTTGCATCCTCTAAAAATACAATATATACCTTATTCTTCCTCTTCGTGGAAGACTATTTCATTTAGCATTGGGAGGTCTACATATTTCTTCTCAGCCCCGCTAACGCTGAAAAAACGAAGAAATCCTCCAGAAGCTTTTGCAATATGCGAAGCAAAGCTCTTATAAGAATTGTATAATTCAGAGCCTATACGAGGATCTAGTTTAGCAAGTATTGGATTTAATTGTTCAATCTTGCTTGATAAGATGCGAAGACTCTCATTACTGTCATCTGGTAATTTTTCAATCCATGCGTCCAGCTTTTTACTGAATCCCATATTTACTTCTTCATAAAAAGGGTTAAGTAGGCTGGGCTCAGAATATCCTCTTATTTCGCTAAGTCGTTTTGCCCAACTTAGTTCTTCTTCCTCGATTTTACCATCAGCTCCAGCCATCAAAACGGCGATCAAAACGACCCCTTCTTTTAATTGATCATACTCTGCTGTGCTAAGTCTTTTAAAATAGTCCATTTATCTTAATTTTTCAATGACGTGCAAATATTAAAAAATGTAATATGATTAAGGAATTTAGAGGATAATATCTGAATGATTCTCTAGAAGTTAAACTTTATTGCTGCACTTGGTATAATAGGCAACTGGTTAACTCGCTCATAGCGCAATCTATCAAAATAGAAGATATTAGGTCTATCGTATGCATTTGTGACACTTGCAACAATCTCAAGATTAGTAAAATCTGTAAAATTATGAATATAAGTTGCTGATAAGTCCAATCTGTGATAATATGGAAGCCTGCCACCATTTCTAGTCTCAGAAAAGATTATTCCTATATTTTCTGGATTTGCAGTCAATGGGTCCGTTCCTAGACCATCAATAAAGGGTAGAAAATTATAAAAACCTTGTGTTTTTGTAAATGGAAAGCCAGAACCCATGTTCCATCTCGCACTTAGCTTAAAGTCACCATCCTCATCTACCGTATATGAGGCAAGGAAATTGACATTGTGGCGTCTATCAAAAACAGTAGGATACTCTTGAAATCCATCATTTCTGTTTACATAACCTAGAGAATATGTAGACCACAAATACCACTTAGCATTTTCATATTTCATTGAAAAATCAATACCATATGCTTCTCCTATCTCAGAAGAATAATTGGGCTCATCAACAGAAAGTCTATTCCTATTTACTATTACCAAACTTGGAAAGTCTTTAAAATATCCTTCCACATTAAATTGAAGCCCACTACTCAGATCATATTCTAGACCTGCAATAAGATGCCTAGACTTTTGGAGCTTAGAATCTGTAAATCCGCCATTAATGTTGTCCGCAATATTTTCTTCAGGGGAAGATAAAAATCCGTTAAAAAGATTTACTACATCGCGCTCGTTTGATGTGCTTATAAGATTTTGAGAATACAAACCCCCAGCAACTTTGAGTCTTAGATCGTCAGAAATATTATACTTTAAACCAAATCTAGGCTCTAAAGAAAGTTCACCATTAGAAGCATAATATTGCGCTCTGAGTGAAGGTTCAAATATTAAGCCTCCTAAAATTTGCCTGTACTTAACAAAGCCATTCAGGTTAGTCGTGTTCTGAATCTGATCAATCTTTAAATTAAACGGATTTACAAATTCAAACTCGGTTCTTACTCCTTTTGCTTCTATCCCGTAATTGATTTCTTTATCATCGCCAAAGAATGTAAAATCTAAGGCCAATACATATTCTCTGATCTTACTAAATCTTGGTGAATCATCTGCTTCAATAATTTCTGTCTCATAAGAAGAGAAACCCATCATTCCGTTTAGCATCAGCGTCGTTGAAGAGGGCAATAACCTAAAATCTAAACCACCTCCAAAATTTTTCCATTCTATATTCGCAATGTTTGGATTGTTATAAGAATCGTTGAAATCAAAGCCAAATAAATTAAATTTACTTCCTCCCTGGGATTCAAAAGATAATTTTCCATACGTATCAGAAAAATTAAAAGGTAGGCCTACTGTATCATTTACGGCAGCTCGTGAATACAGGGACTTTGAAGTTTCATCTATTATAGCTCTCTTAGAAGTAAGTACAAAGGATGCACTCCCTCTATCATCTGCTAATTTGACAATTGGCCCCTCAATCAAAGCTTTTACCATAAAAGGACTCGCTGTAACTTGACCTGCTAATCGCTTTTTATTCCCTGTACGTGTGCTGATATCAACTATGGCAGAAATACGCCCTCCATGTTCAGCACCAAACCCACCAGTCAATACATCTGCATTCTTTATCAATTCTGTTTCGAAAATAGAATAGAAACCTATGGAGTGAAATGGATTATAAATCGTCAATCCATCTAATAATATTTTATTCTGAATAGGAGATCCTCCCCTTATGTATAACTGACCTCCTTGATCACCTGTAGAAATAATTCCTGGTAAGACTTGGAGGTATTGCACGATATCAGCATCTCCTCCTGTAGAAGGAAGCAACTTGATATCTTTTTTGCTCACGCGAAGTTGGGAAACTTTGACCTCTGTTCTCGCTTGTTCTCTTTTCGCTGAAATATCTACGACGCCTAAGTTAACTCCACCTTCCTTCAGTATCAACTTTACAAATGCAACCTTAGTCCGCGTAATACTTACAATTTGTTCTACTGACTCATAACCAATGTAACTTGCTTGGACTGTATACTCACCTATTGGTATCCCTGTAAGTGTAAAAAACCCATCCAAATCTGTTGTTGTTCCAAAGTCTGTATCTAAAATCTGTATAGTACCGTATATAATGGGCTCACCCGATTTCTCATCATAGAGCTGACCACGTATATCTCCATTCTGAGCTGATATAGCTCCAAAAAAACAAAGAAAAACTAAGGAAAAAACTAGCTGCTTGATTTGCATTCTCATCTCTTTTGAATAGTGGACAAATGTAGATAAAATTCAATAGATTCTTGACATAATAGTGTCGGGATAGCTACTTAGCCGTTAAAGTAATTCTATCAAAATTCTTCAAAATATTTGCCTGCATTCCTATTAAAGCCGTCTGTAGCACTTCTTGCATCTACACCTGCTCCCCCATCACTGTTAGGATCGTCTCTGTATAGTTCAAGTTGCCATCTTGGGTTTTGCTTTTCTCCTCTACATGTAGAATGCAAGAGGCTGTAGTCGTTTGTAGAAAGACTTGGATTGTAAAAAAGGAATTTAACATTATTTTGCCCAGTTTCTTCTAAACGATTGTAACGCCAAATTTCATAAGGTGGCGCAGTGGGTTCGTCTTCAATAGATAGAATATCAGATGGCTTCCCATATCGCAAGAATATATATCCTCTATCTGTCTCAAAGCCCTTCCCTACATTTGAATTAAATGTTCTATCTACGGCTTCTGCAATTGTTCTGTATTGCTTAAAAAGAGCTTCAGAGTTATCTTTGGATTGTTCCGTCCAATAGCGGTATAAAAAATACCGTTTTGTTTTAAGATCTGATCCTTGAATCACAGAATTTAAAATATCTGTACGCCTGTAGGATACTCTAGGATATATTGCTTTTAAATTATAGTTAAGCTCTTCCTTAGATAAATTCTGCACAAATGAATTTTCAAATTCCTTATTGTAAGTACTTAATCGTTTTGCGTCTCCTTCAGGATTATAAATATTCAGATCACTTTCTTTAAAAGAGATAATTGTTTTGTCTTTAGTCGCAGCTTCCATAACAATATGATAACTACCTGTAGGCACATCAGAAATATCCATACTAAATAGTACGGGTAAATAATCTTCTGGTGAAAAACGCTTATATATTTTCTTTACAAGTGCCCTATCCAATCCTTGTCCGCTTTCATAAAGTAGTAAGCCAATGGAAATATCTTCATTTGTAATTTTAGGCAAATTATACAGCTCTGAATAAGCTGATATTTGTTCCTGTTTTCTACAATACTTAAATGGCACCGGCTCCAAGCAAATGCCATGTTTCTCAAATACAGAATTACCTTCTGGAGAAAACAGTGAAAGATATAAGTCTGATTGGTGAAATTTATTCTCTTGATAGTTAATAGAAAATGACTGCGAATGATCATACAATATTGATTCAGCTTCTACATCCAATAATTCTACACGAATGGTATATTCTCCATTTACTAACTGATATCGCTTCAGGTCAATTATATTACTTGTATCTGCTTTAGACAAAGTAAATAAAAACTTTTCTGCAACAATCTTCTCCGTTTCATTACTTATGACAAGAAGTGATTCTATTGTCCTAACTCCATCTTCAGATGGCTTAATATCTTTTTGTAAAATAAAACTATATACGTCAATATATGGAGTGACTAAATCGTAATATGATTTAACGATTACGTCTGCATGTACTTGTGCTGATAACTTGTCAAGGAAAACAAATGAAAGAAAGAACAAGGATACAAATACACTTTTCATGCGTTCTAGTTTTGTTCAGATCTGACAGTATAGAACTTGTAATTATAGTTACTGATTTTAGAATGCAGTATCATACTATCTTGACTAAGATTTACAATTTTAAATACCTTATCTAATTCTTTCACATTGATAGTATTTTTTGAAAATACATAATCACTTGTTAACGTATCTCCATTTACATTTGTCACAATCACATTCCCTTCTCTCAAATCAAAAAATGCCCCGTTTAGCAAACTCGTACTTTTCCCACTTCTTTCTGCCGCATATACATTCCAATAACCAGGAAGGTATTCTAGTGGTAACTGTTTAGTATCTTGCTTACAGGATATTGTAATAAAAATAAGTATACTTAAATAAGAAAATTGTCGTGTTCGCATCTAACCTTAAAATTAAACTTTAATCTTCCACTTAGCACATTTTTCTGTGTCTGGCTTAAATACAAAAGTAAAAGAATACCTTAAACTCTATGAATATGAAGAAAAATATATTAATAACAGGAGTAAGTTCAGGGATAGGGAAAGATGCTTCTAGGGTTTTCCTTGAGAAAGGATGGAAGGTCATAGGTTCACTACGAGACGAAATCCAGGCCCAAAAGCTCACAGAAGAGTTTGGAAGTTCATTTCTCCCTGTAATCTTTGATGTACGCAGCAATGAAGCAATAAAAGCGTCCAAAAGTAAAATTGAAGCCTTTTGTGGGGATCGGCAATTGGATGGAATTATAAACAATGCAGGATATGCCCATCCCGGACCATTAACACTTTTACAAGCTGATGAGCTTGGGGAACAATTAGATGTAAATGTTTTGGGAATTATGAGAGTTACTAACTGTTTTTTTGAACTTCTAAAATCTAATCCTGCTAAACAAAGAGCAGGAAAGATTATTAATATCAGTTCAATTTCTGGACTCTTTAATTCCCCTTTTGTAGGTGCTTATTGTATTTCAAAACATGCAGTAGAGAGCATGACAGAAATATATAGAAGAGAACTCTACATTCATAATATAGATGTTATTGCAATTCAGCCAGGCCCCATTAAGACCAAAATTTGGGGGAAAAGCAAAGGAAAACTTGATAGGTTCAAAGACTCTGAATATGGAGAGATACTTGCGAAAGCTGACAAAAGTATCAGCCAATCTGAAAACAATGCTCTGGACGTAGAAAAAGTGAGTGCGTTGTTACTTAGTTGCATGGAATCACGCAAAATGAGCACCAAAAACGTTATTCATAAAAATAAACTAGGATTTAATATTGTGCGTTCTATCATTCCTGCTAGATTAGTAGATAAATTGATATGGAGATCATTAAGAAACAAGAACCCAAAAAATAGACCTGCATGAGAACTTACATGTATTCAACTTTCACTTTATTCTTTGCTTGTCTAACTCTCTTGCAAGCTCAGGAGTTTCAATATAGAGAATTTACTCAGGCAGATTCTTTACGTGGTTCTTTACGCGTTGAGCGCACAAGCACAGATATTCTGTTCTATGATCTTGATGTTGTTTTTAATATGACTGAAAAAACCATCTCTGGCTCAAACGAAATCCATTTTGCATTTGATGGAAGTTCAAAAACCATTCAACTTGACTTGTTTGACAATCTCGAGATTGAGAAAATTGTGTACAAAGGAAATCCACTCCGTTTTGAAAGAATTCATCAAGCTGTATTTATTGAGGCCGAAAAATTTGACACTATCATACAAAATGTGATTCAGGTATATTACAGCGGAAAACCCATTATTGCGAAGAATGCACCATGGGATGGTGGCTTTGTATGGTCTGAAGATCGATATGGAAATCCTTGGATAGCAGTTGCTTGTGAAGGAACAGGAGCGAGTGCATGGTGGCCAAATAAAGATCATTTGTATGATGAGCCAGATAGTATGCGTATGCGTTTTACTGTACCATCAGAACTTTACTGTGTTTCAAATGGCAATCTAATAGATACACAAATTGGTAAAAAGAACACAAGCTATACATGGCAAGTCAATTACCCTATCAATAATTATAATGTAACATTCAACATTGCCAAATACACACATTTCTCTGACTACTACATATCAACAGACGGAGACACATTAGCTTTAGATTATTATGTCCTTCCGCAAAACTTAGAAAGAGCAAAAGAACATTTCAAACAAGTTCCTGGAGTACTGGAGGCTTTTGAATATTATTTTGATAAATATCCGTTCTGGAAAGATGGTTTTGCATTAGTAGAAACACCATACTTAGGAATGGAGCACCAAAGTGCAATTGCTTATGGGAATAAATATATGCGCGGTTATTTAGGAGGTATGATTCCTCCAGAAATGGATTGGGATTACATTATTGTACATGAAACCGGACATGAATACTTTGGAAATAGCATTAGTAGTAGGGATCATGCTGAAATGTGGATCCATGAATCATTTACGACTTACATGGAAGCCTTATACGTTGAATACCATTTTGGTTACGAGCAGGTTGATAGATATTTGTCCTTTCAGAGAAGGCATGTTAATGCAGAACCTATAGTGGGTCCCTTAGGTGTTAATTATACAGAATGGAATGGTTCAGATATGTACTTTAAGGGGTCATGGGTTCTTCATACACTTCGGCACGTTATTAATGACGACAAAAAATGGTTCGGATTGATAAAGGAGTTTTACAACAAGTATAAATTCCAAAACATAGAGTCAAAAGACTTCTTCACATTCACAAATACATACACAGATGAGGATTTTGATAAATTCTTTGAACAGTATCTTTACAAAGCTGATATCCCTACCCTTCAATATCACGTCAGAAAAGGAAAGATTGAAAACACAATAAGCTACAAATGGAAAGCGGATGTAGCAGAATTTAAAATGCCATTTGAAATCCTTGTAAATGATAATACAATTAGACTAAACGGACGGAGTGATATATGGCAAGAATTTAGGATACCAAAGGGAAACCTAAAAATAAACGATACAAAGTTCTTAATCAACCATGAAGAGCTGTCTAGGGACATTGAACATTGAGGTTCAAGAATTTTAGATTTTAAGCCTTGTTAAAAAAAGAGTTCATAAAAAAAAGCCATCCGAGGATGGCTTATATATTACTTCTTGTATTTCTTTTCTTTGATCTTGGCTTTCTTTCCTACCAATTCTCTCAGGTAATATAGCTTAGCTCTTCTTACCTTTCCTCTTTTCAAGATTTTTACATCTGTGACGTTAGGAGATGAAATAGGGAAAATTCTTTCAACACCCACTCCATTAGACAACTTTCGTACTGTGAAGGTTTTCAGGACACCATGTCCTTTAATCTGCAAAACGTCTCCTTTAAAGATCTGGATTCTTTCTTTCGCGCCCTCTATGATCTTGTAATATACCTCAACGTTATCACCAGGTCTGAAATCTGGTAAATCCTTTTTAGCTGTGAGGTTATCGTGTATATAGTTAATTATATCCATCTTAGTATTTCTTAATGGACGGCAAAGATATACTTTTTACGCATTGAAAGTGGGTAAATCATAAAAAAAAGCTAGCGAAGGAGTGTAATATGCCCTTTAAATTCCTCTTTATCCCCTCTAGGCCCCTCGTATTTAGCATAATAGACATATACACCATTTGG
>CALCMJ010000095.1 GCA_937967615.1 uncultured Saprospiraceae bacterium | reverse complement strand
GATTCTCTAAGTCTCTATGAAAATGAAATTGATGACCAAATCCACGTACGTACATTCCAGTTTTTTGAAAAGTCCGTAGGATTAATTGAAAATAGCTATGCTAGAGCGGAAAGAATTTATAATGAACTTGTAGACCAGCCTTTTGATTTCTCTACTAAAGAATATATTGAATTTGACAGTGAGAAAAAAGAATTCCCAAAAGATGAAGCAGCACTAAAAGAAGAATGGAGAAAATATCTTAAATATGAAGTGCTTACAAAGGTGCAGTCAAAATTAGATGCACAAGAAAAACAAGAAGATAAAACTAAAGAAGATACTGAAGAGACAAAGAATGAGGAGCCTCTTGAGATCAAGTCTATTGTTACCTTAGAGAAAGAAGCTAGAGAAGAGATGAAGGAAACATTTGATGAGTGGTTTGTTAGACTAAATAAGATTAGAAGATCAGATAGATTTGAATCTTACATAAACTCTATAGTACATGTCTATGACCCACATACAGATTTTTTAAATCCAAAAGAGAAGCAAGATTTTGATATCCGTATGGGTGGCAAATTAGAAGGTATAGGAGCAAGACTAGCTCCAGAGGGAGAATATACACGAGTCGTAAGTATAGTGCCAGGAGGACCTGCGTATAAAGCAGGGGAGTTAGAAGTAGACGATCTTATTATGGTGGTAACTCAGGAAGAAGGAGATCCATTGGACATTAAAGGAATGCGTCTTGACGATGTAGTGACATACATTAGAGGGGATAAAGGGACTGTAGTCACCTTACAGATTAAGAAGGCCTCAGATAACAGTGTTGTAGAAATTAAAATTGAAAGAGACGAAGTTATCATTGATGAAGGCTTCGCGCGATCTCTAATTTTGGAGTCAGGAGGAGATACAAATGAAAAAATAGGCTATATCAAGCTGCCAAAATTCTACTCTTCATTTGAAAGAAAAAATGGGAACAGTTGTTCTAAAGATGTCAAAAAGGAATTGGAGAAATTAATAGAGAATAATGTATCTGGAGTAATCTTAGACCTTAGAAACAATGGGGGAGGATCGCTGAGAGATGTAGTTTCTATGACAGGTCTGTTTATTGAGGATGGTCCTATAGTACAGGTTAAACCAAGAGATAAAAAAGCAACAGTATATGAAGATACTGATGACAGTGTTGTCTACGACGGACCACTTGTAGTTATGGTGAATCAATACAGTGCTTCTGCTTCTGAGATATTAGCGGCTGCATTACAGGATTATAACAGAGCAATTATTGTAGGAAGTAATTCTACTTTTGGAAAAGGAACAGTTCAGCGCTTTTATAATCTAGATGAAGTGTACAAAGGGAAAGGACCAGAGTATTCAAATCTAGGAAACATTAAAGTAACTGGACAGAAATTTTATAGAGTCAATGGAGGATCAACTCAGTTAAAAGGAGTTACGCCAGACATTGTATTACCGGATAGTTATCATTACCTAGATATAGGAGAGAAAGATTATGACCATGCGATGGATTGGTCAGTAATTGATCCTGTGGAGTATGAACAAAATGTACTTACTTATCCAAATTTAGATGTAATAGCAGAACAAAGCCAGGATAGAATATCCCTACATCCTGAATTTAAACTGATCATGGAAAACGCTAAGAGGTTAAAAGCAAATAGAGATATTACAAGTTACCCGCTAAGTCTGACAGATTATGAACAGTTTATTGATTCAAGAGAAAAAGAAGCGGAGCAGTTTAAAGATCTTATGGATTCAGAAATTGGAAATCTAATTATTAAGAACCTTGAAGAGGATGTAGTGTATATAAATTCTGACGAGTCAAGAGTAGCAAGAAATGAGGATTGGATTAAAAATGTAAGTAAAGATATTTATCTTGAAGAGGTCTTGAATATTATGAAAGACGTCAAACAGAAAAATTAAAACTAAAAGAAAAGGAGTTGAATATTTCAACTCCTTTTCTTTTCCTATATTCTCATCTAGCACTGTAAAGTGCAAACTCCCTTCTAATCATCTACTCTAACAATATCAGCTCCCAAAGCCTGAAGCCTACCATCAATGTTTTGATACCCTCTATCTATCTGATGAATATTATGAATTACACTCGTGCCCTCTGCGCTCAATGCTGCAATAAGAAGTGACACTCCCGCACGTATATCAGGCGAACTCATTTGAATTCCTTTCAAAGCATATTTTCTGTCAAGCCCTATAACAGTCGCTCTATGTGGATCGCACAATATTATTTGTGCTCCCATATCAATAAGTTTATCCACAAAAAATAATCTACTTTCAAACATTTTCTGATGTATAAGGATACTCCCTTTTGCTTGGATTGCAGTCACTAAAAGAATGCTCATAAGGTCTGGTGTAAATCCAGGCCAAGGTGCATCATACACTGTCATTATTGAACCATCAATAAAATGTTGTATTTCATAATTGTCCTGACTAGGTATTATTATATCATCATTTTCAAATTCAAGTTGAATACCCAGTTTTTGAAATGTTTTGGGAATAATTCCGAGTTCTGGTATTTGGCAATTTTTAATTCTAATGTTGGATTGTGTCATAGCGGCAAGACCTATGAAACTACCAATTTCTATCATGTCTGGTAGAACAGTGTGGACTGTACCCTTTAGAGAAGAGACACCTTCTATCTTCAGAAAGTTGGACCCTATCCCTTCTATTTTTGCGCCCATGCGCACGAGCATTTTTGTTAATTGCTGTAGGTAAGGTTCGCAAGCTGCATTGTAAATACTCGTTACACCTGGAGTTAAAACAGCTGCCATCACAATGTTTGCAGTACCAGTAACGGAAATCTCGTCCATATGAATGTATGCACCCTTAAGATCTTCTCCTTCTAGAAAGTAAGTATCTTCTTTTTCGTTGAATACAAACTTTGCTCCTAATTCTATAAACCCATTGAAATGCGTATCTAATCGTCTTCTACCTATCTTGTCTCCGCCTGGTTTTGGTAAAAATGCTTTTTTGAAACGTGCTAAAAGCGGACCTAATAGCATTACAGATCCTCTGATCTTTCTTGCTTCAGTTTGGTATTCTGGAGAGGAAAAATATACAAGGTCAATGTTCTTGGCTTCAAAAGTGTAACTACTATCATTCAACTTATGAACTTCTACTCCTAAGCCTTTTATAAGACTGATAAGCTTCCTTACATCTATGATGTCAGGAACATTATGGATTGTTATTTTTTCATCACTTAATAGGGTAGCAGATATTATCTGCAAGCACTCATTTTTAGCGCCTTGAGGTTGTAATACACCATCAAGTCTATTGCCACCTGTAACATGAAAAGATTGGTTACTCATATCTAAGTAAGATTATTCGATTGTATTTAAGCTTTTGGAATGCGCCCAAATATATTAAATATATTTCTAATATGAAGTAAACAGCACATTAGCGATTTACATCTAATTCAAATATCGATTAATACTTAGATGAAAAACTTAAGAAAAAGGAAGCGATACCGTTTTTCGAGGATTCAAAAAGCTAATGCATAAAAATCTATAGTCTAAAATCAAACGTCTATCGTCCGTTCCTAGCGTCTTCTTTTATAATTATCATTTCTTCTTCCTCCACCTTTGCCTCGGTTGTTGGATTTTCCTCTATTGTTGGATCTACGATTGTTCGTATTTTGTTGAGGTCTCGGCTGGCTATTGAGCAGGATGTCAAGATGTGTATCACTGTCTAGGTCGATTTGACCCTTTGTCATTGTTCTAAGATCTTCTTTGATGATCTCATCGCTAACATAGTGTTCTCTATTCCAGTTTTTATACGCAAGCTTCATGTATGATCCTATCACGCGGATATACATTTCTTTTTTCTCTCCTTCTTCCATTGCTAAAGCACTATCTATCATCTTCTTTACATTGATACCATAATGTCTAAATGTAGATGAACGCTCAGAATATTCTAACTTAGGAGGTCTAGCTGTTGCAGCTTCTCTTGTTTTAATTGTTCCTTCTGGTGCATCCACTTCTAAATCGTAATCCGCTATTCTAAACACATGCGACCAGAATTTTTGATTAGCTTCTATAAGAGAACCACTCATTGGATTCATTTGCTTCATGAGCTTTACAATCTGTTCTACAAATCTTTGTCGCTCTACTTTATCTTCAATTGTTTTAGCGTGGTTGATCAGATTTTGCACGTTTCTTCCATATTCAGGAATGATAAGTAAATCTGTGGTGGAATTGTATTCCATGTTTAGTTGCTTGCTCATAATTTTTTATTCTACGGTTACGGATTTGGCTAAGTTTCTAGGTTGGTCAACATTACATCCTCGCATTACCGCAATGTGGTATGCAAGAAGTTGTAATGGAATTACTGACAATAAGGGAGTGAGAGGATCTGATGCCTCAGGAATCTCGATTGTGAAATCTGCTATCTCTGTAATGGCAGTATCCCCCTCGCTCACAATAGCGATTACAATTCCTTTTCTAGCTTTCACCTCCTGAATATTACTTACAATCTTTTCATAAGACTTCAGGTTGTTTGCTATCACAATTACCGGCATGTACATGTCAATGAGAGCAATAGGTCCATGTTTCATTTCTGCTGCAGGATATCCCTCAGCATGTATGTAGGAAATTTCTTTTAATTTAAGCGCACCTTCAAGTGCAACAGGGAAATTATAGCCCCTTCCAAGATACAGTGCATTGTGTGCGTTTTTAATCTCACCCGCAATAAACTTTATCTTTTCATTTAACTCTAAAATACGTGCAACCTTTGTAGGTATATTTTCTAATTCATTCAGGAGTTGCATGTAATAGCTACTTGATATCGTGCCACGTTCATGTCCTAGATACAGGGCCATGAGTGTAAGCACAGTTACCTGGCTTGTAAATGCTTTTGTAGAAGCGACACCTATTTCAGGTCCTGCGTGTGTGTACGATCCACTATCTGTTATCCTTGCAATGGACGAACCTACTACATTGACTATTCCATAGAGAAGACTGCCTTTTTCTTTAGCCATCTTAAGTGCGGCTAAGGTGTCAGCTGTTTCTCCAGATTGTGAAATTGCCACGATGAGATCCTCCTCATTAATGATAGGATTCCTATACCTAAATTCAGACGCATATTCTACCTCAGTAGGTATGCGCGCAAGCTCTTCAATAAGATATTCTCCTATAAGAGCTGCATGCCATGAAGTCCCACACGCTAATAAAGTGATCTTCTTAGAATTGACCATTCTATTCAAATGCTGCTGCATCCCTCCTAGAACTGCCCAACCCTCTTCAGCATTTATCCTTCCTTTCATGCTTTCAGATATCGTCACAGGTTGCTGATAGATCTCTTTTAACATGTAATGATCATAGCCAGCTTTTTCTATAGCTTCTAGCTTAAGATCTAGTTCTTTTATATCGTGATTGAGAACCTCGTTCTCTATATTTTTTATTACATAGTTTCCGTTTCTTTTAACAGTAACTATTTCTTCATCATCTAAATAGACAACTTTGTTTGTGTACTTTATAATTGGACTTGCATCAGAAGCAAGAAAATATTCTCCATCATTAATTCCCAATACAAGCGGGCTAGACTTTCTCGCTCCCACAAGCTTTTCTGGATCTTCTTTATCAAAGACAACAATGGCGTAAGCACCTACGACCTTTGTTAATGCTTGTCGCACAGCTTCTTCCAATGCTAGATTATCTCTATTCTGTAATTCTTCTATGAGATGTACAAGTACTTCCGTATCAGTTTCACTTTTGAATGTGTGCCCCAGTTCAATTAAGGCTTTTTTTATAGTGCTATAGTTTTCTATGATACCATTGTGCACAAGACTTAATCTTCCATTCCCAGAAACATGCGGATGGGCATTTTCATCGTTAGGTCTTCCATGTGTAGCCCATCGTGTATGGCCTATTCCCATGGTGCCATCTAATTTTTTGTTAGAAGCATTTGCATAGTCTACGAGCTCTTGAACTTTCCCCTTTTTCTTAAAAGTGAGGATTTCACCATTTAATAGAGAAACGCCTGCACTATCGTAACCGCGATATTCTAATCGACGAAGACCTTCAATAATTATTGGATAAGCTTCCTTATTTCCTAAGTATGCTACAATGCCACACATAAAAATTAATTTGTAGTAATTACTAATCTTAATTTAGCAGGATACTGGCTGTGCTTTGGACCGTAAAGTATGGTTCTGTTTGCCTCTTGTTCTCTGCGTACTGGTTTTAGAAATAGCTTTTTTGAAGCTATTCCTCCATTTAATATATTTAAAACGTGAGAAGTTATTCCTAAAGTGTATTTCTTTAAGCCATTTGCATCATCTTCTATGGTTCCACCAAAGAACGCTGGCGATGTTTGTATACTTGTTGTGTAATCCTCTATAAAAACAATATTGCCTTCATCATTTTCGTAAGTTAAATTGAAAGCCTCAATTGGTGGATACAGAATATTATCATCCCCTGGCAGTTCAGCAACAAAGAAAACCAGTTGTGCTGCATTCAGCGGTATGTTTTGATCTAGGTCATCTAGCCCACTCAAACTAATTTCTATATTGACTCCCTCCATGCTTTGGATGTACAATAAACTATCGCCTATAATACTATCAGCTAATGCGTTGGCTACATCACTACCAGAATAATCAAGCTCATTATAATAAGATCTATCTACAGCGATTGGAAAGTTATAACGTAAATGTGCAGTGTCGCCCTGTGTGTAATACACAGCGAGTTCTCTTTGATCAAGACTACCATTGGATAAGTTTAATCCAAAAAACGAATTGTCAGATGGAGTAGACTTAATTGCAAACCCAAAATTGTCTTTTATAAATGTAGTATCATCTTCTACGCCGTTTGCATCTTCAAAAAATGGAACTGCATATACATCACCCATAGGTATTCTAAGGTGGGGAATAAATGATACGATACTATCCAATGCAGGATCATTAACAAAAACAGTATCGCTGGTATTAGGTACTAGCTCAACACTTCCAATTGGAGTAGCGTCATATTCAAAAGTCGTGTTTGTAAAGAAAGTATCTCTATCTCCAAAATCTTCCGTAAGCTCAAAGACCTCAATTAAATGGCTTGCAGTTAAATCTCCATAAGTCCCTAAGGTATCATAGGGTATTAAGAGAACAACTGAATCCAACACGGAATCACTAAAGTCTGGAGTGCCTACACTTTTGTGAATATCCACAAAAAGAGTGGTCTCTGTAGAGCCAAAGATTTGCTCGTCCACTTTCCCCATGGGATAGGTTCTAAGATCAGAGGTACCAAAATCTCCAATTATAAAAACAGGAACTGGATCTTCCAATACTGTTTTCATAGGAAGTGGACTAAGGTCAATAAACTCAAGTCCTAGACTCTCATTATTTAAAAGTTCTGTACCTATAATAGAATCTTCTCTGCACGCTAAAAGTGTACTTATAATTAGTACAACTAATAAGATATTTCTTGTCATTCTGACTGTGGAAATTTGTTATTTAAGTAACTCCTTATAGAATTGAAGACAATCAGCTGGCATTTCAGCTTCTTCACTATACTCTAAAATAGGAGTATCCAATTTGGAAATCACAGTAGAAACGTTTTTAGACAGCTCTTTGCTTCCTTTGACTATAGCATCACTCGCTAATATTCCTCCCTCGTGCAAAGTTATCTTAGTTCCTTTCTTAAAGTTTGCAAGATCCTTGGCCTCTAAATTATTAATTGCAGCAAGTTCTAGAAACTTTTTATCAAAACTATCTTCATAACTGTCCGCATAAGGCGTGTATATTACCTTGGACTCCTTAAAAATAGGATCCTCATTATATACGTTTTTAAGATATAAGGGAATCAGACTCGTCATCCATCCATGGCAATGCACGATATCTGGAGCCCAACCAAATTTTTTGACTGTTTCTAGAGCACTTTTGCAGAAAAACACCATTCTTTCTTGATTATCCTTGAATGGCTTCTCATCTTCATCATCAAAAACCTGCTTTCTCTTGAAAAATTCTTCATTATCGAGAAAATACACCTGCATACGGGCTCCTGGCAGCGATGCAACCTTTATTATCAATGGATAATCATCGTCATCCACAATAATATTCATACCTGAAAGCCTTACAACCTCGTGTAATCTATGCCTTCGTTCGTTTATCATACCGTATTTAGGCATCAAAACACGGATTTCCATGCCTTTATTCTGAATATATGGAGTTAGCTTCCTTACTAATGCTGAGACTTCACTGACCGCTGTGTAAGGGCTCATTTCTTGAGTGACAAATAGTACTCTTTTTTTACTCATAAAACTTTTTCTACTTGAGCGTTTTTCAAATGGAGTGCAAAGATAAGGAAAATATATGATTTTACTGCCTAACTTATTGACTATTAGCTAGTTTCATGTAATTAATCAGCCACTGACAGCCTGCATCAAAGTGGCACATATGATGGCACCGTAGGTACCCAAAGCATATCCCAACACTGCCATAAGTACACCCACCGGTGCTAGACTAGGGCTGAACGCAGATGCAACAATTGGCGCTGAGGCCGCCCCACCTATATTCGCTTGCGATCCCACCGCAACAAAAAAGAATGGCGCTTTGATAAGCTTGGCAACAGTAAGAAGTAGGATAACATGAACAGCCATCCAAACAAGTCCTATGGAGAATAAACCCAAGTTTTGTAAGACTTCACCCAAGTTCATTTTCATTCCTATTGTTGCTACTAGGACATAGATAAAAATTGACCCCCACCTAGAAGCTCCTATGCCTTCTAATTTTCTGAACCGCGTAAATGATATCACCAGTCCAAAGGTCGTAGCAATTACCACTAACCAAAAGAAAGAAGATGTAAGCGAATTAAGATTCATGGACGCAAGAGTGTCTTTATATTTTGTCATAAATGGAGCAAGAATATCCTTACCCCAATGTGATAAAGCAACTCCTCCAAACGCAACTGCAAGCATCACAAATAGACTGGTCGTATCTGGCATACGCTTGATACTATCACGGTATTCACTTACCTGGTTTTTTAATCTCGTGATCGAACTATTATCTGCCTTTAAAAATTTATCAATTTTATCACTGCGACTAGCACCAAAAAGTAAGAAACCCATCCAGATATTTGCAACAACAACATCTACCACAATCATCGTCCCAAACAGATTGTCACTCACCTCATAAATTTCTTTCATCGCCGTCTGATTTGCACCACCACCTATCCAACTTCCCGCAACAGTAGACAGCCCCTGCCAAACCTCCGTAGGATTAGCTCCTAGCATATCCGGCGCAACTGCTGAAATAATAAGTAAAGCAATTGGACCTCCTATTATAATCCCTAACGTAGCAGTAAAAAACATGATCAAAGCCTTAGGTCCTAGACCCATAAGGGATTTTATATCTATACTCAGACAGAGCAATATTAAACTCGCCGGCAACAAATAGCGTGAGGCAACATAGTACAGTTGAGAATGATGTTGAAACTTTGAATAATCTGCTTTTTCAAATCCACTGTCATTTAAAAGCACAGTGATCTGATCATAGCTCATCCCCTTAGGAATACTCAAATTGTTACTAGTAGCAAATTGCAATAAACCATCATCATACCAATGCGGAGCAATCAAACCAGCAGGCCAGTTCAATAAGGCTGGAACAAAATAACACAAGAGAAGTGCAGGGACGTAAGTATAAAACTTTTTCCATCCCGGAGACTCTAATGATTCTGTGTAAAATATTGCTGCTAGTACTACTAACAATATTCCCAAAACAACTGCATCGCTTGTAAAAAATGGCGCCATGTAAGCAAAATAGAAAATAATATTAATAATTCGCTATGTGTTAAGCAAGATTAGGGCATCCCCCTCAGATTGCTGCGCAATCCTCGGGTCGCGCCATCCATGACTCCGTGGTCACTTCGGTCCCTTTGGGACTAGGCTACGCCTATCATTCCTACCGCTGATGCGGGTGTACAACTTGTATCGTTGTATCGTTGTATCGTTGTCTGAAGTTTGCAACGTTATCGTTGTCTGAAGTTTGCAACTTCAGACTTATATTTGTCCGAAGATTTGCACGGTTGCTGAAGTTCTCAACTTCAGACTTATATTATTTTGCAAGAAACTGCCGTGTCGCTCCTATGGAGCTTGGGTTATGACTATTTCACCTAAGACATAACACCCGCAACCTCATCATTCCCATACCCTTTCCTCCGTAACGCCCCATACACTTTCTGCTTTTTTACAAACTCCGGTTGTCCATCATATTGTGCTTTGTATTTCACAAACAAACTCTCTAGGTTTTGCAAGTACTCTTCTTCGTCAATCTCTGCCATTCCTTTCTTGATACAGTAAGCACTTATCCTTCTTTTTTTTAATTCCATCAAGATCTTATCGCGGCCCCATTTTTTCATCCTATATTTTCCGCGTACATAGGAACAAGCAAAGCGCTCTTCGTTGAGATAGTCTTGTTGGATAAGGTCAGACATAATATTCTCTAGATCATCGCCATAGACTTTTAGCTGAAGAAGTTTATTCCTTACCTCTGAATGACATCTGTCTTGATATGCACAGTACTTTTGCATTTTTACTACATTAAGATCGTAAGTAGGCGTGCTACTTTGTGACTTTGGATTTTTGTCTTGCGTCAAAACAGTGATTTATTTAATAACATCAAGGAAACCACAAGATAATGGATTTGGAACTAAGCAACTATGCAGACAAGGGGATTAATATGGCTATTGAGTATGCCCCTAAGCTATTATTAGCACTAGTCACTCTCTTTGTAGGGTTTTGGATTATTAAACGATTGGTAAGACTTCTAGGTAAAACTCTAGAAAAGGGAGAGATGGATATCTCTCTTGCAAGATTTCTATCCTCATTAGCAAGCATGGCGATGAAAATAATGCTCTTTCTTTCTGTCGCAGGAATGTTTGGAGTAAATACAACATCCTTTGTTGCCATCATTGGTGCGCTTACTGTAGGAATTGGGATGGCACTTAACGGAAGTATCGGTCATCTTGCGAGTGGTGTTATGTTACTCATGTTTAAACCCTTTAAAGTGGAAGATCTTGTAGAGATTGGTGGTGGACACATAGGAACAGTAGAAGCAATCAATGCTTTTAATACCACACTAAAAACTCTTGACAATAAAAGAATTATCATTGCGAATAGTAATGTGACAAGCAACACAATCACTAACATTTCAGGACAGGGTGAGGTAGGAGTGGAGCTTACTTTTGGAATAGGTTACGATGATAAAATAGACAAAGCAAGAGATATCATCTTACAAGTAGGAAAGCAATGTCCTTACATTTTAGATGACCCTAAACAAGGCGTTGTTGTGGGCGAACTAGCAGACAGTGCTGTCAATTTAAATACACGCCCATTCTGCAAAAGTGAACACTATTGGGATACTAAATTTTATATGCTGGAAAATGTGAAAAAAGAATTTGACAAAGCAGGCATCGGTATTCCATTCCCGCAGATGGATATTAATATGAAAAAGGTTTCAGCATAATTATCAGAAAAACAGATTTTTAAATTTACGTATAATTCCGAATTCCGAATTCCAAATTCCGAATTCCGAATTCCGAATTCCAAATTCTTCATTCATAATTCCTCATTCATAATTCCCCAAATACCCTTCAAAACTCCGCTCCAACCCAATCACAGGATCATGCAAAACAGCATGCCACCCATACGCCTTCGCAGCATCCACATTTTCTTTTAGATCATCTACAAATAAAATATCAGAGGGGGCACAGCCTATTTCTTTTGTTATAAAAGCATAAATCTCTT
Source organism: uncultured Saprospiraceae bacterium (assembly GCA_937967615.1). Taxonomy (GTDB): domain Bacteria; phylum Bacteroidota; class Bacteroidia; order Chitinophagales; family Saprospiraceae; genus CALCMJ01. Next base: position 15,286 of record CALCMJ010000095.1, on the reverse strand, counting down.
GATTAGGTTTGACTAGACCTATCTCATGGCTATAAAAAGCCTTTTTGAAATAGCGGGTGTCAAAATCAGTGCAGTTATAAGCTTTTTCTAAATGCTTTCTCACCCAATGCAGATGTATACTATTGGTATTGCTTAGAAGATAGGTATCGTATTTTTCTGCTATACTCTCAAGATATTCCAATCTTCCTTCCGGAATTCCCGTCAACATGGAATTCCAACAATCAAGAATGTCTCTTGGATTGAGCTGACTATTGAAGCTGGATTGGAACTTCCAAAAAAATGTCTCTTCTGTTATTTTTCCTGACTCCAATAATACTATCCACTCTTTTACCTCTTCAGGTATTTTCCCATCCCAATCTACCTCCAAAAGCGAACAAAAGTTCTGGTAACATCTTTGATAATTTATATCAATTATAACATTGCCAAAGTCAAATACAATTTTTGGTCTTGCTAATCTTTTTCCTTTTTCCTTCGCCATTGTTCCAGTTCATTTGTTACTATGCCATCTGAGATGCATAGCTTCTATAATTTAAGTTCTTAGGAGTTATGAAATAGAATATTTCGCCTTGACCTTCTATTTTTACATTGTCTTCCGTCACCTGAAGAATGCTATCAATGCTTAGAGCCTCCCCATCTCGTTTCAAGCCTTCAGTGAGAACATAAGCTAAGAGAATATGATCTGCACTTATCTCCAAAGATAGGGATGCGTTTATTTTAATTCTCTTACATAGGATTCCTTGTGCATCTAATTTAAAAATGCTGGATTCGCCAATGTAAGTTTTTTCAATATTACCATTGACCTCCACCTCAGGAAATTCAGAATTTTTATAGTCGCTATAGCTTGCATCTTGTTGCAAAGTTTTAGAAAGGTCTGGATCTACCCATATCTGAAACATGCGCGAATCTTTGTTCATGTGCTCTGCATGACTGATGCCATTTCCTGCGCGTATTATCTGAACATCTCCAGCATGAAGGTCTTTCCATGCATTCATTTGTGTATCAAAATGCCGTATACTCCCTTCCAATACAAATGAAATTATTTCAAATCCTTTGTGCGGGTGTAGTCCTATTGTACTGTCCACTTTAGCTTCTGCATTTGCCCAATAGAATATATTTGAAAACGCTTTAAGTTTGCCACCATCTTGTGGAAAGCCTACAGGTTTGTTTTCTATAATTTCGCCTCCATTAAAAGCGCCATAGCCCTGCTCTTCTTTGAGCACATATCTTACTGACATAATTAATCTTTATTATTGAAAACCAATATCATCTTATTCCTCAAAAACAGAAAATTCCATGTTCAAGCGAACATTAATATTTGTTGGAGTGATAGATCTATAGTTTAATCGAACTTCTATAATCATTCTATCTTCTGTGATGATATCATTAAGAACAGTCAAGTTACCAAAAAGTTGTATTTCAGTTTTACTCCCAAATTCCACAAAATCCAAAAAGAAGATCTCAGTGCCTACTAATTGATTATTCTGGTAAGCGACAGGGTCATTTGGATACGCATAAATGGATACCCTGTCCACAAAATTTAAATCTTCACCAAATACAGATTGTAGGGTAGCTCTATTTGCAACAATTTCACCAATAGCATCTGTATCAATTCCACTGCCAGTTATATGACTTTGCCAAAGGGTAGGTACATCAAAATTAGCATAATAGTGTGTTGAAATGACTCCCTGGCCTGCAATCAACTGAATATCAGTCTGATTTTTCACTTCCAGTAAACTCTGAGTATTATCTCCACAGGCAATTATACATAGAACAAAGAGCAGATATGGGTATAATGATATTTTCATATAGTACTGAAACGAAATTATTGCGCAAATATCCTAAGTATCGTTAATTTTTTCAAGAATTAGTTTCCTAAGTTTAAAATCTAGCTTTCTAGAACAAGAATTTTATATCTTTTGACAAATTTTAATCATGGGCGAACAGCGGGTTTCCTCTCTGAGAAGTAAAAAAAATATGCAGGCGTTTGTATCCTCACTCTTATCTGATGTACAAGCCTTGGAAGAAATGCTTGAAAAAGATATGTTTGAGAAAGGCATTACACGCATTGGGGCAGAACAAGAAATGGTAATGGTGAAAGCAGATAACTACAAACCTGCAACGATCGCAATGGAGGCGCTAGATACCATGAAAGAATATGAATGGGTAGAAACAGAAATTGCTAGGTTTAATTTAGAAACAAATCTTACCCCAGCAGAACTGAAAGGAACCTGTTTCTCTAAGCTGGAAAAAGAGAACCAGGAGAAACTGGACCTCATCCAAGAAAAACTGGATAAACTAAATACCAAGTATGTTCTGACTGGCATTCTGCCCACCTTGCGCAAATACCATTTGCACCTAAAAAACCTAACTCCTAAGAAAAGATATAAGGCATTATTAGATGCTATTAAAGCACAGCAATTAGGCTCTTCGTTCGAATTGAAATTGGTAGGAATAGACGAACTTCTTGTAAAACATGATTCTGCACTCTTAGAAGCATGCAATACAAGCTTTCAGATTCACTTGCAGATAGAAGCTAAAGATTTTGTCCAATATTATAATATTGCACAGGCTTTAGCTGGTCCTGTAATGGCTATAGCAGCAAACTCTCCGCTTGTCTTCGGAAAGAGACTTTGGCATGAAAGCAGGATCGCACTCTTTCAGCAATCATTAGACACGCGATCTACCCATGAGCATATGCGCGAACGCAGTGCGCGTGTCACCTTTGGGAATGATTGGATCTATGACTCTATTTTGGATATTTATAAAGAAGATATTACTCGGTTCAGAGCCCTGATCAGTTCTGATGTAAAAGAAGATTCACTAAAAACTCTGAAGAAAGGAAAGATACCTAAGCTTAGGTCATTGCAAGTACATAATTCAACGATCTATAGATGGAACAGACCCTGCTACGGAATAAGCGAAAATGGACAACCCCATTTGCGAATTGAAAACAGAGTTATTCCAGCAGGACCCACAGTGATTGATGAGGTTGCAAATGCAATGTTTTGGATAGGGGTAATGATCCATTATGGGAACACCATCCCAGATATAAAAAAGAAGTTAAGCTTTGCAGATGTCAGAGATAATTTTGGCAAAGCAGCTAGGTTTGGTATTGATACACAGTTTAACTGGTTCAATGATAAAAAAATAAGTGCCTGTGATCTTGTTCTTAAACAGCTTCTTCCAGCAGCACGAAAAGGCCTAGAAAGTAGAAAGGTGAGTAAGCGGGATATAAATAAATACTTAGGTGTTATAGAAGGACGAGCAAAGAGTCATATGAATGGTGCAAGATGGATTCTCCGCTCTTTTACTCAGCTCCGCAGCGAAATGAACGAAGATAAAGCCTTGTCTATCCTAACTTCTGCAATCATAGAAAACCAAAGAACGAATAAGCCAGTACACACTTGGCCTTCCATTCATACATTTAAGTTCAAAGATTATAAGCCATCAGAATTATTAGCCTCAGATTTTATGATCACAGATCTATTCACAGTACAAAAAGATGACATCATTGAACTTGTAGCTAAGATGATGGAGTGGAAAGGAATTCAGTGCACACCTGTTGAAGATGTCAAAGGAAATCTGATGGGCATTGTTACTTCTGCAGAACTTATAAAAAACTTGATCAAACAAAAGAAGTCAAAGAAGACCCTTACAGTAAAAGATATTATGATCAAAGACTTTGAAAAGGTAGGTCCTAAAACAAGTATTAAGAAAGTAAAGAAATTAATGCGAGCTTCTAAAATTGCTTGCCTTCCAGTTGTACAAGGCGAGGAACTGATCGGATTAATTACAGGAAAAGAATTAAAAGATATGGAGTAGATATCAATCAGAAAATGACATTTTGCATCTAAAAATCAGCATCTTAAATCTAGCATCTTAAATCCAGCATCTATCATCTAGCATCTAAAATCTAAAATCAAAATTCTCTCTTCTACCTCATTTTCGGTCTTCTCCTCTTTCTGCTCCCAGCTTGCATCATATTACTTCCGCGCTTTCCACCCATTCCGCCGGCTTTCAACTGACCGCTATTGCCTATTGCTTTTTTGAACATGTCTATTTGTTCTTTGATTTGAGGCTCAGTCACTTTTAATTTTTCAGCATCTCTGAAATATTTCTTCGCCGCTGTCCATTTATTTTTGGACCCATTTATATTGGCTAACTGTAGCAAGACCATAGCTTTTTCATTATCACTAGGTAACTTTAAGGCAAGTGCTTTTTCAAATAAGACTTCAGCTTCATTGTTATCTTGTCTGTTAGCGAAAATTGAACCTTTAAGGATATAGTAAAACGCTCTGTTTGTTACATATAAAAACTTTGGGTTCATGGTAAGACCCAAACGCTTCTCAGCACCATCAAAATCCATTTTTTGGACCATCTGAGCTGCAGAACCTACAGTGCCCAGAAAAATATAGCTCGCTAGAAGACCTAAACCTATTATCAAGAAGGGGACATAATAGCCAGCACCAAAGCCTTCCATAAACATGAATAAGAATGCCAAGCCTAGTGTAAGGGCTATAAGAGCAAATTTGAGGTAAATATTTATAGTGAACATGCTTACTGTTTAAGATCTGCGAAAATAAAGATTTTAAAGGAGAAAAGAGGGTAAGATCAAGATCAAGTGCAAATTCATGCTAAGAAATAGCAAATGATAAGCCTAGAGTCCTGCATCTAAAACTAGAGTCAAGTTCAAAGCTCGATTGGTATTGGATGAAGATTTTTGTTTGATTTATAGTTTTTAAAATTAGGGTACTAATAACTAACCGTTTAGGAGTACGGCAAAAATCTCTTAAAACAGGGAAGGATTGAAACGAGATAATTTTAATAGCCGACTTTTCCACCTGCACAAATATCTGTATAATCATATACCCCATCGCCATTGCTATTTATCCAAGTAAAATGGATTATTGGTCTTGAATCTTAAAGTAGTTGTTAATGAGTTTCGAAAGTGTTGTTAACGAGTTTTAAAAGTGTTGTTAACGAGTGTGAGCTACAGGGTTAACTGCTAAAGTGCCTGTATATTTATTCATAGGAATGAATTTATTTTTTGCTTTTATGCATTATGACGACAGGGGATAGTCCAGTTTTCAACAAGTAAAAAGCTGTTATTTTTTCTAACATTTTTTAACTCAAAATCAGATTTATATGACCATCCAGCGAACTGTTATCACCTTATTTAATTGCTTAATTTTTGTTAGTACGACAATGGCGCAAAATGAAAAAATACAATTAGGTGGGCAAGTTTTAGATGCTACTTCTAAGCAAGAGCTTCCTTATGTAACCGTTATTGCCCATACACCAGAAATGCTTTTTGTAGAAGGAACGGCGACAGATGATGACGGACAATATTTATTGGAATTACCTAAAGGAGAGTATGTGTTACAGTATAGTTTTATTGGTTATCAAACGACCGAAAAAATGATAGAGTTAGTAACTAACCAAGAATTAGAATTATTACTAGCTAGTGATTTAGCCACATTAGAGACCATCGTTATTACTGAAGAACGGACTTCGGTAGAACAGAAGATTGACCGAAAAGTCATTAATGTTGGAAAGGATTTGCAATCAAGCGGGGGCGATGGAGTAGAAGTGCTAAATCAATTGTCAGAAGTACAAACGGGTATTGATGGCGGAATTGAATTAAGAGGTTCTGCTAACATAAATCTCTTAGTTAATGGAAAACCTTCTCCACTTGCACCGCAGGATGTCCTCCAACAAATTGATGCAAGTGAGATTCAACAAATTGAGTTGATTACGACGCCATCTGCCAAGCACCGAGCAGATGGTTTAACAGGAATTATCAATATTATTACCAAAAAGAAAAAAGAACAAGGTTTTTCTGGAACCCTTACTGGAAGTCTAAGTTCTAACCAAAAATACCGATCTGGACTGTCGTTGTCCAATGGACTTGGAAGTGTCAACCTAAGTCTAAACTTAAATTTATCAGACAGAACAACTGAATCTAGAAATAGTCGAAGTCGGGTGTCAGACGTACTTAATTATACTCAGTATGGGAATGAAATGTTTGAGGGTCAAGTGAAAAAAATTAATGCTGGGATAGACTGGTTTTTAGATGACAAAAATGAATTTTCTTTTACTGGTGGCTATACTAACAATTCGCATGATATGCTAAATACGTTTCGTATTGAGGAAGATACCACCAATTATCAATTCTTATCCGATAATATACATGAACATCTGAGCGCAGAATATAATGCCAATTACCGTCGAATCTTTAGCAATAAAGATCATTATTTAGAAGCTGACATTCATTTTACGGATAATAAAAATGATTTGAGTGCCTATTATCAAGCAGGGGGAAATTTAAGAGATAATTTTTTAGAATACGATTCTAAAGTGAGCAATTTTTCTTTAGATTATGTACAAGCTTTTAGTAGTGGATTAATCGTGGAAAATGGTTTACTGTACACAATTAAAGATGTTAGTAATGATCAAACAATTAATGACTACGATGGCAGCAATCAACAAAACCGTTTTGTCTTTGATGAAAAAAATATTGGTTTATACACCTTACTCAAAAAAGAGTGGGGTAGTTTAAAGGGGCAATTTGGTTTGCGCTATGAAGGTTTCATGTCTGAGAGTCAATTTCAAAATGCAGAACAACGAGTTAATCGTACTTTTCACAATCTATTTCCATCAACTCATTTCACTTATGTTTTTACGGAAAGCAATAGTGTTAACCTTGGTTATAATCGAAGAACTTCTAGGCCTAGGGTAGGGCAAATAAATCCATTTTCTAATGCTTTTAGCCTCTATTATAACCAACAAGGAAATCCAAGTTTGAACCCTGAATATGCGCATAATTTTGAATTAAATTTCCTCAATACGTTTGAAAAATGGTCTTTTAACCCTGGAATGTTTTATCGCTACAAATCAAATATTATTTTACCCTACTATTTACAAAGCGGAATAGATGATACAATCTTACGAACATATATCAATGATGGCAACAGTAATGCTTATGGTACAGAATTGGCGCTTTCTATCTTTCCTTTTGAATTTCTAAAAACTAATATTAACAGTAATGTTTATTTGGAAAAAATAAATACTACCGCTAATAACAATTTAGGTTTTCTAGAATTAAATAATAGGAATTTGACAATTAAAAATATCTTTAAAATCAATAAAAAGTTAGGCTTTGACATTACTTGGATTTATGAAGGATCAAGTACTCGTCGTTATAGTGAAACTATAGCGATACAGAAGTTTGATGCTGCCTTACGTTTGAAAATTTTAAAAGAAAGAGGAACTTTAAATTTTAGATTTACAGATGTTTTTGATACATATGAATCAGAATCTATTCTTGTTGGAGATGGCTTTACAGAAAATATTTCTAGCAAAGGAGAATCTAGAGTTGCTTATATTTCCTTTAGTTATGAATTTGCTAAAGGAGTAGCTCCTAAAAAAAGAAATAGGAATAGAACGACGAGTTGAGTCAGACCCTAAAGAGTAAAAAATACAATTCTGAACTAGGTCTAATCAATTCTAGAATAATCTTTAAAAATGGGGCTTCTAATATTCGGTTTGTAGAATGCTACGTTTATACTAAATTCTATGTCTTATTATTCTTCCTCGTCAGAGACTCCCAAAAAATAGCTCACAAGTTTCTTCGCATTCGCTGGGCCTACTAATTCTTGCAATTCTACTTCACTTGCTTCCTTAATGCGTTTGACTGATCCTAATTCTACTAATAATTTATTAGCCGTTTTTTCTCCAATGCCAGGAATATTTGTCAATTCTGTACCAAGGAAATTTATAGAACGTTTGTCTCTATGGAAATTAATAGCAAATCTATGCGCCTCGTTTCTTAAGTTCTGAATAAGCTTAAGCGATTCTGATTTTTTATTGATATAAAGTGGAATGGGATCTTCTGGAAAATATATTTCTTCAAGACGCTTGGCGATTCCAATGAGTGTAACCTTTTTTTCTATGCCCAAGTCCTTGAAAATTTCAAATGCAGCACTTAGCTGGCCCTTTCCTCCGTCCACGATAACGAGTTGGGGAAGTGGCTGTTCCTCTTTTAATAGTCGTGTATATCTTCTAGTAACTACTTCTTTCATGGAAGCAAAATCATCTGGTCCTACAACAGTTTTAATATTAAATTTTCTATAATCTTTTTTAGAAGGTCTAGCATTCTTAAATACCACGCAGCTCGCCACCGGATTTGTTCCTTGAATATTTGAATTGTCAAAACATTCTATATGCAAGGCAAGTTCTTCCATCTGTAGATCCTCTTTTAACGTTGTAAGGATACGTTCCGCCGGTGTCTGTTTTTTAATTTTATTTATTTCATCCTTCCTTTTTTGCAACATGAAATACGTCATATTTTTCTCAGCAAGGGCTAGGAGTTTTCGTTTGTCTCCTATCTGCGGAAGAGTCACAGTAATGTCAGGTTCTATAGTTTCCAGATCAAAGGGAACTACAATTTCAGGGGCAATGCTATTAAACTTTTCTCTTAATCTATGAATACCATAAGCGAGGAGTTGTTCTTTGTCTTCATTTAGATTTTTTTTCATCTCTACAGTATCTGTATTGATGAGTGCGCCATTAATTATTTTTAAATAATTGACGTACGCATAAGTTTCGTCTTCAATAAAAGAAAATACATCTACATCTCGTATTGTAGTACTCACGACCATAGACTTTGCCTGATAGTCTTGCAGCACTTCCAGCTTCTCTTTTAAATTTTGCGCTTCTTCAAATTGCATATTGCCTGCATAAAAGTCCATCGTCTCGTTAATGTAATCCTTGACAGGTTTGAAATTTCCTTTTAGAATATTTTTTACCTGATCTATTTTCTTCAAATAGTCTTCCTCTGATTCCTCGCCTACACAGGGCCCTTTGCAATTCTTAATGTGGTATTCTAGACAGACACTAAACTTGCCCTCATTAATATTTTTACTAGTTAGATTGAGTGTACATGTTCTGAGTGGAAACAATTTTTTTATTAGGTCCAATATGATTTTTACCTGGTATTTAGAAGTATATGGTCCTAAGTATGTAGAACCATCTCTTATCACTTTACGGGTAAAGAAAACACGGGGAAATGGTTCTTTTTTTATGCAAATGTAGGTATAAGACTTTCCATCTTTTAGCATCACATTGTATCTGGGTTGCAAGCGCTTGATCAATGTGTTTTCTAACAGGAGCGCATCTTGCTCAGTATCTACAACTGTGAACTCCAAAGAGTGTGCATTTTTGACAAGTGTTTTTGTTTTAAATGCCTGATGCTTTGTGGAGCCAAAATACGAAGCAGTTCTGCTTCTCAAGTCCTTGGCCTTTCCTACATAAAGTATTGTGCCATGCCTATCGAGAAACCTATAAATCCCAGGCTCTCTTGGAATGTTATCTGATATCTTTTTATAGTCCTCAGTAATCAATTCTCTTTTTTAAGATGATATTCAATACCTCGCAGTAAATAAAATGCTGCTTTTGGGTTTGTAGCTAATGGAATGTTGTGCACATCACATTGTCTCATCAACATTTGAACATCTGGTTCATGTGGATGTTTATCCAAGGGATCTCTAAAGAAAATAACTAGATCTATTTTTCCCGTTGCCACCATCGTTGCAATCTGAGCATCTCCGCCTAAGGGGCCAGAAAGAAGAGGGGTTACTTCAAAACCTTCATGTGCTATGTGCTTTCCTGTTGTACCCGTCGCGTAGAGTTCTGCTTCATCTAAGAAGTCTTTATTTGACATAATGAACGATACCATCTCTGGTTTTTTGCCATCATGCGCTATCAAAGCCACATTTAGTCCCATTTTTATAATTATTTTTCAAAGTTAAGCATCAATCCTCGTCTTTTTGTAAAAGCTTCAATAGCTTTTCGTTAATTTTAAACAAAGCTATAATTATGAAGCATTTTGCGATTTTATGTTTTCTGTTTGTTTCTGCACACCTGTTCTCTCAGGGTAACAAGAAAATGGACCCTTCGGTTTATGAATCTTGGAATAGAATAACACAAACTTCTATTTCTAATAATGGAGATTGGATCAGTTATAATCTCCAGCCAGGGAAAGGAGACAAAACTCTTGTCGTTTACAATAACCGAAATGAAAAAGAATATCGCCATCCAAGATCTAGTTCAGCAAAAATAGATGAGTCTAATAACTTTGTTGCCTTTCTAAGCAGTCCTTCTCTTAAAAAGATACAAGAGCTGAAGCGTAAGAAAGTAAAAAAGAAAAAGATGCCTAAGGACACCTTGAAACTATTTAAGACCAAGGATGCATCAATTGAAAATCTGGGTGCAATCAAAAGCTTCAAAGTTCCAGAAGAGTGGGGGAATTTTATTGCGTATCACTTAGCAGACAAAAAAGATACAAGTAAAACCATAAAAAAAGAGTCTAAGAAGAACGGCTCCAAGCTCGTTCTCTATAATTTTTACACAGGATGGAAGGATACTTTAAATTATGTTACAGATTACACAATTGCTGGCGAAGGAAAGTTTGTGGCGGCTATAAGCACTGGAGTTGATAGCACTGAGGAAGAACACATAATAATCTATGATCTTGCAACTAAGGCAATAAATAAAATCCAGGCGCTTCATCACGGTTTTCATAATTTGGTTATCAGTCCTAAGGCAAATTATTTGACCTACATGGAGAATATAGATAGTAGCGAAAAAGCTCAGGTACCCAATTACTCTTTTAACCTCTATGATATTAAGTCAAAATCGAATAAGACAATAAGAAAACCAAGAGGCGCTGAGCTGATTCTTAGCAAGGACAGGAAACCAAGCTTTTCTAAAGATGAGACGCGCATGTTCTTTGGTCTTGCCCCCCTGCCAGTTGTGCAGGATACAAACCTGCTAGATGAGGAAATCGTAAATGTAGAAGTTTGGACAAGCCAGGATAAAATGTTGTACACCCAAAAGGAAGTGCGCCTTAAGGATGAAAAAAAGAAATCGTATTTGTATGTCTATGATATAATTTTTGCAAAGTCCATCGCCCTAGCCAGCAAGGATGTGCCCTTTGTAAATCTAGCTGAAGAAAAGAATGCCAAATACGCTCTTGGTATTCATACAGAATCGTACGAAGAATTTATTTCATGGAAAGGATATCCCTATAATGATGTTTATATAATAAATACAGAAACTGGGAATAAGGAAAAGATCTTGACTAAAGAGCAGGGTAGAATACGTCTGTCACCAAATGGGAATTATGCGTATTGGTATAATTCTGAAGAAAAGTCACATAAGACTATAAACATGGCGACGGGGAAACTAAGTGTTGTGACGGATAAGAGTGTAGGGACATTTTTCAATGAACTACATGATGCACCCAGCGACCCTTGGTCATATGGTATTGCAACATGGTCAAAGGACGAAAAGTATCTTTATCTAAATGACAGATATGATATCTGGAAAGTTGCTACGGATGGAAGTTCGCATGAAAAACTTACAAATGGTAGAGATGCGCAGACAGTTTACAGATATATAAATCTCAACGATGATCTCAATGCAATCCCTCAGGATAGTACTATAATGATCTACCAGTTTAATGAAAAAGACAAATCTAGCGGGTACGCTACATTGGATTTATCCCAGAATGAAATAACTGTTCTAAAGCAGGGACATTTCAGATACGACAGATCTCCATTGAAAGCAAAAAAATCAGATGATCTAATAATTACAAGGGAAGACTTTGATGAATTTCCTAATCTGATAGCTACAAACATGACTCTTAAAGAAGCAAAGGTCATTACTGATGCAAACCCACAACAAAAAGATTATTTGTGGGGAGATGCCGAGTTATATACTTGGACAAATGCACAAGGAGAAGATCTAGAAGGTCTACTTATTAAACCAGATAATTTTAATCCATCTGCTAAGTATCCTATGATCGTAAATTTCTATGAACGTTCGTCAGATGGTTTATATAGACATCGAGCTCCAGAACCACATAGATCTACAATTAACTATAGCTATTATGTAAATAAAGGCTTTGTAATTTTCAATCCAAATGTGACATACAATATAGGTTACCCAGGAGAGAGTTGTTACGAGGATGTAATGTCTGGAGTGGAAAGCTTGATGGAAAAGCCATGGGTGGATAAACGGAACATAGGTGTACAGGGCCATAGTTGGGGAGGGTATCAGATTGCACATCTCTTAACACGTACAGATATTTTTAAATGTGCGGAAGCGGGAGCTCCAGTAGTAAATATGGTAAGTGCATATGGAGGAATAAGATGGAGGTCAGGAATGAGTCGTATGTTCCAGTATGAAAAAACGCAGAGTAGATTAGGCGCTACACTTTGGGAGAACCCTGAATTGTATCTAGAAAATTCTCCAATTTTTAATGTAGACAAGGTGAACACACCGGTATTAATTTTACACAACGATAAAGATGGAGCTGTCCCTTGGTATCAAGGCATAGAATATTTTGTTGCTCTAAGAAGATTAGGGAAGCCAGCTTGGTTATTAAATTATAATGGCGAACCCCATTGGCCTCAAAAGTGGCAGAATCGTGTAGATTTTAATAAGAGAATGGAACAGTTTTTTAGTCATTACCTATTAGGGCATGCTAAACCAAAATGGATGGATGAAGGCGTTGCTCCTATAGACAAAGGAATCAATCAAGGTTTTGAAATGATGGGCAATTGAGATTATGGAACTGTAGGGACTAGAATAAAAGACTGAGGGCAACTAAAATTATCAAAGATGAAGTAGCCAAGATAAAAATGCGCTGGGGCAGTTTTAGAATATGTACGAATACATAGCTAAGAAGAACTGTTATTAAAACAATAAAAACCTGTCCTACTTCTACGCCTACATTAAAAGAGAAGAGTGGACCTAAAAGACTTTCTTCTCTACCTAACAGGGCAGAGAGGTAATTAGAAAATCCGAGTCCATGAATGAATCCAAAAATCAAAGCTAGGATGTAATTTAGTTTATGATTTCTGTCTTTCTTTTCATAAGTGAAAATGTTATTTAAAGCAGTAATAATTATTGTTACTGGAATGAGAAACTCGATTAAATCAGAATTTACTTGCACAAGTTTGAACACTGACAATGCTAATGTCAAAGAATGGCCAATAGTAAATGCAGTTATTAAAATAAGAACACGTTTCCAATCCTTAAAGGGGTAGATTATTGTAAGTGCTAATACAAATAGAATATGGTCATATGCTTTGGGATCGAGTATGTGTTCCAGACCTAATTGAAAATATGTAGTAAACATGTGTTCTATTTATGGCTTAATCTCCAATTTACAAAGTGGGAAAAAGCAATGCAGATTCCTCCAGCTGTTGTCAAAATAATGTGCTGGTGTGCAAAATTTGCTAATCCTAATAGAAAGATAAAAAATCCAAGGCTTGCGATGAGTAATGGTCTTTTATTTTTATGTGTTTTCTTATAAGAATACCAAAGTGAAATAAAAGCAATGGAAAAACTTACAATGAGAAAAATAAACTCAACGGCAGTATGCTCAAGGTGAGTAGAAGATGAAATTACTCCATATGCAATTGCAATAGGCAGAATGGAACAATGAATGGCGCAGAGAATGGCAACTGCCATTCCTATAAAATCTGCCTTACTTCTATATTTTTCTTCCATTCTAAATGCAACAACGTTGCAAATATAGCTTTTTCAATGTATATAATACACGTGATACTCTATAATGTCCAGAGAGATAAATGCTTTAGGAATAATGTTGAAATGGTGAAAAAGGAAGCACGCAGAGTCTTTTGGGGTTCATCAAATCGTGCTTCCGGATGTAAAGTGTGCCTTTACTTGCCAAAATTACGAATATTCTTGTTTAAGTGATTGATTTTCAATTAAGAATTTTAACTAAGGGTATAAAATGTCAACTGCAGAGAAGAACATAAAGTGTATTATTGCTCATACAAACTGTATATTTAATTCAACTTATTTATCTAAACAAAATTGAGAATCTTGGAAGCACAACAATTTGCGAAACGACTAAGAGAGGCTAGTTTAAGTAGAATTCCCATTGCTCCTCTAAGAGAAGAGATTGGAGAACAAAATATTGCACTAGCATATGACATCCAAAACTTTAATACCGTACAAAGAGTAAATGAAGGTGGACGAATTGTAGGGAAGAAAATAGGACTAACATCGCTTTCTGTACAAAAGCAAATGGGAATAGACCAACCAGACTTTGGTATCCTATTTCATGATATGGAAATATTGAACGGAAATCCAATATCAATGAAAGCCTTAATGCAGCCAAAGGTAGAAGCAGAGATAGCGTTCGTATTAGGAGCTGATTTAATTCAGGATAATCTAACATCGGTAGATATAATAAATGCGATTGATTATGCAGTTCCTTCGATCGAAATAGTAGGAAGTAGAATTGAAAATTGGAATATCAAAATTGTAGATACAATTGCTGATAATGCATCAGCGAGCCACTTTGTCATTGGACATACTCCTAAGATGATAGATGAATTTGATATGGTCAATACTAAGATGACAATGACTTGTAACGGGGAGAAGGTTTCAGAAGGAAGTGGGAAGGCTTGCATGGGCTCACCTCTCAATGCTGTTCTGTGGCTTGCAAAAAAGATGCAAGAATTAGGCAATCCATTACGAGCTGGCGAACTGATTCTTTCTGGTGCTCTTGGTCCGATGTATGGTGTGAAGGCTGGAGATTCACTCGTAGCTAGTTTTGAAGGATTAGGATCTGTGGCAGTTGAATTTGAAGAATAAACGAAACCGTTAAAATTTCTTATTAGTTTATCTATTGCGGCGACATTGTGCCAAGATGAGTATATGATAAGAGAGTTCTAATAGATTTATTGCTTAGACTCTGTATTGTTCTTATATACAATAAAAAAAGGTCGACCATAAGTCGACCAGGATAGGAATTAAATTCAAGCTGCTTTTCGTTCTCTCCACAATGGATCATATTTTAACCCTGCAGAGCTGAGCATAATTTTTTGATTGATTAACAACCTTGTATTATTTAGAAATCTTCTTGGTCTGTTACCAGATGAATAATTTTTCGGGGAAGTTGCAAAACCTTTCATGATCGTATATTTTTAATTAAGTAAATATTTTCGTTCGATTTTTATTGGCTGTAATTCATTCGAACTTACATCTATAAATCGCGTTTAGGCATGTGAATGTTACAGATCAAAACTGCTTAGTCGTCGAAAGCTTAGAGATTATCGATGAAAGGACGAAAAGAATAAGACATAGAATTTTCAAGAATTTTCTTAGACGGAACATGGAGACTAAAGGCATGTCTGTCGCAAGGAACCGATGCCTCAGCATCGGTCGGGCAGCACGAGTCCTGTCC
>CALCMJ010000094.1 GCA_937967615.1 uncultured Saprospiraceae bacterium | reverse complement strand
TTATCTAATTTTATTCCAGCAGAAATACCCACGGCGGCATGCCCTTCTGCATAACTTAGAAAATGTGAATAAGGAGCTAAGTCACCTAAGTAATAGCTTGCTCCAAAATATCCTCTAAGGTCATAGCTTTGCGCTGTGATAGAATGGATACATAAAAAACTAAGAAACAATAAAAAGGTGCACTTATACAATTCTCAATGTTTATTAACTACGTAAAAAGTCTCATTGAATTAAATTGCTCGGGGTCTTGCGAATATATGTTTAAAGGATAGATTTCCGTTCATTAAGTCGAAAAAAAATTACGCATTGACATCCAGAAGACCATCTGGTAAATCGTATTTCACAAGCTTGGAAAAGTGATCCATTTCTAGTATGAGATCTTCATGAAAAGGCAGTAAATGTTCTTGTTCTCCTTGCTCTACAATGAACATGAGCTGGGAAGGATATTCTTCAATTTGCTTTATTACGCCTACTTTAACATCATCCTTGTCCATTAGAGTGTAATTCTTTAAAGCACTCAAGAGGACGTTTTCACTCTTCTCAAGTGTGCGTGCCATATCTGTACTGGCTAAAAAAACTGTGCTGGGTACAAGTTTATCAACTTCTTCAGGAGAAGAAAGCCATTCTAGCTTTAGTAAATTTTTCTTTTGGTCAATGTGCTCAATACCAAATGGAACTAATGAACCATTCAAACTAAGAAAAATATAATCTGGTAATTCTTCGAATCCTATTTCCAAATGCGCCTTTATCTGACCACTTGTTCCGTAACTTTTCTGAAGTACTCCTATTTCTACATAATCTTCCATTCCTCTTTTAGTACTTTTTAAAGATCAATTGTGTTCCACTAACACTTGAGTAGTTGAAAACCCTCTTTCTGCTTTTTGCAACCATGTAAGCCCTACACAATTTGCTAAATTCCCATCGCATTGCGTATTAAAAATTTCCATTTCTCTATAGACTAAGCCTACATCACGGGCATATTTTTCAACGGAATATCTTCTTTCAATCTGGTTCTCATCATCTGCTTGCTGTAGTACCATAAGATCATCATAAGCAATCCCTCCTATATCTTCCCCTACAGCCAAATCTAGGACCATATATTCCCAATTCTTATAGATGGGTATAGCTTCATCTTTTACTGTTAAAATGAGCTCAGAATCAAATTGATTTCCATCCCAAGTATTGCCTATTCTCAGTGGGGTTTGCATTTTTATAAATCTGAGGTTCTCTTCAGATCTTTGAATGTAGTTACGTCCTTGAGTTATTGTCCAAATATCAGAAATTACCCAAGGATCAGATTCTGTCTTTTTATATGATCGTTCAAGAACATATACTGTTGTTAAATTATCCTGAGACAATACAGAGGCTATCTCTTCCTTTATGAAAGAGCTTGTTGGGCAAATGGTTGCACCTAAGTCATCAATTATTATGCTATCTACTTGATAAATCCAATATTTACCTACCTCTACGGGATAAAAATCTTCAGGAGAATCAGCTGGTGCAATAACAGTCCCATTATCACAGCTATATAAGGCAAATATTAGGAAAAAGGAGAAAATCCAAAATCTCATAGTTACAGGAATTTCTTGTTAAACGTAAAATCTATATACTGGAGTATATTATCCCACCACCAAGTACATCATCACCCTCATAAAATACAGCAGACTGGCCTGGAGCTACTCCACGAACGTTGGCCTGAAATACCACTTCAAGCTTATCTTCAAGCAACTTAGTTGTGCCCAATGCCCCACTGTCATTATATCTTACCATAGTATGAATGTCACTCTTTTCAGGGATCTGATCATACTTCATAGAATTTAATTTATAAACCAACATCCCATTTCTTAAGAGGTCATCGACTTCTCCTAGCACCACTGTATTGCTTTTGGGTTGTATCTCTGTTACATACATGGGCTTCCCAAATGCAGAACCTAGTCCTCTTCTTTGACCAATTGTAAAGAATGGATACCCTTCATGATTCCCAATAACATTGCCTTCTTGATCTACAAATAAGCCTCCACTCACTTCTTCTTGCAATCCGGGCTTTCTTCTTTTTAGAAAGCCTCTATAGTCATTATCTGGGACAAAGCATATCTCATAACTTTCTGGTTTCAGAGCCAAACTTTCATGCCCCCAATCTGTCGCCATCTGTCTAATTTCCGTTTTATTTAAATCAGACAAAGGAAACATCGTCCTTTCCAAACAGGATTGAGAAAGCCCCCATAGAACATAGGATTGATCTTTACCCAGATCTTTGCCTTTGGAAACAAAATAACGTCCTTCAGATTTTGCAATTTTTGCATAGTGCCCAGTTGCTATGAATTCACAATCCATAGCGTCTGCACGCTTCAATAACGCATCCCATTTAATATGGGTGTTACACAAAATACATGGGTTAGGGGTTCTTCCAGCTATATATTCATCTACGAAATTATCAATAACATAATCCCCAAACTCCTCTCTTATATCAATTATAAAATGGTGAAAACCCATCTTCACTGCAATTTCTCTTGCATCATTTATTGAATCCAGACTACAACATCCCGTTTCTTTCCCTGAACTCCCTGAACTTGCATAGTCCCATGTCTTCATAGTGATTCCTACAACCTCGTAGCCTTCTTCATGCAACATCATAGCAGAGACAGTGCTGTCAATGCCACCACTCATAGCCACAAGTATTCTGCCTTTCTTACTCATCGTGCAAAATTAATCAAAATTCATTCATCTATGCAAGCTGTTCAGGAGCTATAAATTATCTCTCAATCATTTAACAAACAAAAAAGAGGTTTAGCAAATGATACTAAACCTCTTTTTTGCGTGAATCTATGATAGATTTTATTTTACAATAGTGATGTTTCCTTGCTTCACAAATTCTTCTCCTCCTATACAGAGCACCCTCAGATGATACCCGTAAACATCGGCTTCTAGATCCGTATTATCAAACTTACCATCCCATCCTGGATCTGCAGGATCCTTTGTCGCATAAACCTCTTCGCCCCATCTATTGTAAACAATAATTTCATATTCATCAATAAAATTACTGCGTACTTTGAAATAATCATTTAGTCCATCTCCATTTGGCGTAAAAGTATTTGGGACAAAAATATCAGTTTCATCACATATCGGAGGGATGACACGTACACTTACTGTATCTATGGCGATGCAACCATTTTCATTCGTGACCGTAACAGTATATACAACGGTTTCTGTAGGTGTCCCTATAGGATTATAAATAGACGGATCATCTAGAAATTCCTCTGGCTCCCATTCGTAAGTAGCATTTGGAAGATTATCTACTTCTAATTGTGTTGATTCTGTTAGCAAGATATTATTTGGCTGAGCATCTGCATCTATTGAGAATGAATCAAATTCATCAAGAGTAACCGTATATGTCATTTCCCAAGTACATCCTATTTGGTTTTCAACCATGACTACCACCTCAGTTGTGCCTGGAAAAACAGCTGTCTGTTCTGTTCCTGTTGTATTCATTCCAAAAACTTCTTCTGGAAACCAGGTGTATGTAAAGTCTTGCAATGGGTCTGAATAATCAACCATGAGTGTGATGTCTTCATCAATACAAGAAATATTATCTCCACTTATCTCCCCAAAAAACTCATATGGAATCAAAGTAATTTTATCTGACTCATCACAAGCGATTTGATTTGTTGCAAACACAGTCAGAGTTTCAGTACCATCCGGGAAGTAAGTAAACGTGTCTCCACCACCTACAATCTCATTATCTTCATCAAACCATGTAACTCCTGTTGCACCTTCAACATTTGCAGAAACAACCACTGCTTCACCCTTGCAATAATATATCGTATCTGTTGTAATATCAATTTCTAATACTTGCGGATTGATCATAATCGTATCGTAAATAATACAAGAGCCATTCACAACCGCCTCCACATAAAATGTTGTACTATCTACAACATTGACTGATGGATTTACTGCAGTAGGGTCTCCTATCGCTCCTGCTGGAATTGAGGTCCACATGTATGAATAATCTGCACTGCCATCAGGATTTAATTCCACAAAGTCTTCCTTACAAGTAAGAACCGATTCTTCTAGATCTAAGCTTCCCTCGTTCATAACAAGTGTTAATGGAACGGCTGTTCTATTTGGACAAATTGTACTTGTCTGCACAACATAGAGAGTATCACCGGCTAAATAATCTGCTGGGTCAAGAACTATAGGATTTTGATCGCCTATTTGATTCATTAATGCAGGATCTGTATACCATGCATATTCGCCTGCTGTTGTTACTAGTAATGAAAACTCATCTTCACAAAAATTACCCCCTCCTTCTACAACTATTATATCTTCCATGCTTGGGACAATATCTAAAGGGACAGCAGTGAAGTTTGGACAATTTGCATTTAATTGCACAACATACAATGTATCATCAATACCAAAATTTTCAGATATCAAATCTAAAGGATTCATTGTTCCAAGTGATTGCGTCATTTCTGGATCTAAAAACCACTCTACTTCAATAGAGCTCATGATCACATTTAAACTAAATTCTTCATCGCATAAGTTACCACTACCAACTACTGGTAAAAGCACTTCTGAACTTATATCAAAATCAATAATTTCTTCTGCCTTTTCAGAACAACCACTGACTGTTTCAACCAATAATACAATCGTATAAATGCCTTCTGTGTTTAAAATAACATTCGTTGTAGTGGCAGGAACAGTAAAACTTGTATCTGAACTTGAAAACATGTACTCGGCGGAAATGACATCTAAGTTGATCACAGATAGATCTTCTAGACTCACCTCAAGTTTATCTTGACAAGTTTCATAGTCTACTGTGAAATCAAGCATGATATCATTATCTGTTGCTACTCCAATTTCTAGAAAAGTTGAATCCATGCATGGCCCCTTAGTAACAAACAGAGCTACCTGATAAAGACCAGGTCCTGGAAACTGAAATGTAGGATCAAAATCATTTGATGTTAAGTCCGTATTAGGATAGTCAAAATACCAAATTGCATCAGCGTCTGAAGAACTCGTATTATCAAAAGCGATCTCGTAATCATCACAATCAATTTCAGTATCTGGCACAAAGGAAGCATTAGGATTGCGCTCACAAATTCTCGTATTGTATTCAAAATCTCTGTACGTCATTCCTATCAGCTCTCCGTTTCTATATTCTTCCACGCATATTCCAATTAAAAACTGACCTACAACACTGGGCGAACCTTCCAGCAATCCCGTTTCAGGGTTGATTGTTAAGGCATCACCGCCCATCATATTATCTGTACTAAAACCAGCTTGCCATACGATGTTAGCATATGGTGGAGGATTAGGTGGCTGTGGTTTTACAAATCCCGTTTCTGGGCTTGCACCACTATGGGGTTGGCATAACTTATATACTAATGAATCCCCTTCCGCATCAGTTGCGGAATGGTCAAAACTTAAGGGTTCATTCACGCACAAATACACCGTAGGCCATTCATCAAAGACTGGAGACGAGTTGCATTCATTCAGTGAAGTTTCAGAAATGGTAGTCCAATACGTTCCACCATAATCATTAGGATCCAAAATGTTTGTTAAACTTTGATTTCTACAACATCTTTGGTAAGCCAAGATATAGCCACCTGCTAAAAATGGCAATGTGATGGTCTTCCTGTAAACGGTAGTTTGGACACAAACATCACTTCCCAGTACTTCACATTCACTCGTAAGAGTTTCATTCAATGTGTCGTCTTCACTAAAGTTTATAAATAATTCTCCTCCTTGTCCAGCAGTTGACACTAACATGCCATCAGCATCAAAAATACCTATAGAAACAGGATCATCAAATTGAGCACCTGGATCACCTAGAAAGCAGTCCCTCCTAAATTCCAAAGTAACTTCGTACAAATCACCTCCTAAACACTTATATGTTAAGTTACCACCCACAACATGTGTTGCAAAACTGGACTGGGCAGTAATAACAATAAAACCAAGGAGACAAAAGAGTTTATATAATTGCTTTTTCATTTTTCTCTTTTTTACTTTTATTGATAATTTTTGCTTACCTCAATCTCTTCAATCTCTACTCTTCTCTCTCGCGAAGCGGCAGGGCTAAAAATAGATCTTCGTGGATCATTAGGATCATCACTCACCTCATCTGAAGCAGTTGTTTCTCCAAATGAACGTTCTGTAAGAATCAGCTGACCTGAGTCTATATATTTTCGTAATACTCCGCCTCTATATCCATTCAAATCATTAAGCAAACTATTTATTCTACGTCTACCTAGATTAAAATTATATTCATCAACGGAGATAGGTGATGCATACCCTCTGAAAAATAAGTTTACAGTCCTACCAGATAATAATACTTCTTCCAAAGTAGAAACGAACAAATTAAAATTGTCAAATCCTTTCTTGACTTCATTTTCAAAGAAAGTGCTTGCATCTGATTGCGACTGTAATTTCCTATCACCAGAATAAAGCTTCGAATATACTTTAACGAACTTATCCTTCTTAGCATAGTACGCTGGATACTTATCTGTGTATCTAGCGTCTGTATTAGGCTTCATAGTTTTAGGATCTGGTATATCATTATCAAAGAATAACTGCACAGGTAGAACTCCATGAAGAGTGGCGATCTTCTTTTCAATGACTGTTTTTTCTAGGTACATTTCCTTATTCACAATACCCTCTTCTGGAGAAGTGAATACCAGTTCATCTCTTTGGTAACCTCCTTTAGTAGCAACGAGTTTATACTCTTTACCTGGTAGTATTGAAAAAGAAAAATCATTTCCATTTGCATTTGTCCGTTGGACAATCTCTTCAGTTTCCACATCTATTAATTCAACATTGACCCCAAATAATGGATCCCTTGTATCCTTATCAAACGTAAATACATTTAAAGCCAAGAGTGCAGGTTCTAAATATAGTTTCTGTTCAAATTCCTCATCACTGAGGTCCATCTCTGAAAAGTTAATATCAACAACCGCGTCTTTATAACCTTCTTTAGATGCTCTTATGGAATAGTCTTTATTACAATCTAATTCTATTTCAAATTTGTTTGTCCCATCTAAGAAGTGGGTTTCTATAATATCACCTGTTTCTTTTTCTGTGATTTCTACATATGTATCTAAGAGTTCCTCTTTCGTAGTCTTATCAAATGTCAATGCTACTAGATCTATAACACACTTATTCACTTGGTAAATATCATAGCAGCAGGTTTCGAACTTATCTTCTAAATACAATGATCCCTTCCTATTTGAAGCTAGATAAGAATCAGATGAGTTTTCTGCAAGGAAAAAGTGGATATCATTATAAGATGAATTCACATTCTTTCCCAAATTCTCAATTGTTTCATATTGATGAAATCCAGATAATTTTGACTGAAATACATCAAAATTTCCATAGCCTACTCTACCATTTGAACTGAAGTATAGGGTAGAACTCTTGTTATGAAAATGTGGAGTAATATCATCTCCCTTGGTATTTAAAGAGCGTAGATTAAATGGTGTCCCAAACTCCATTGTTCCTGAAATTTCAGAATACCAAATATCCAATTTACCGACTCCATTTTTACGATTGGAAACAAAATACAAATACGTTTTATCGTCTTGAACTACAACTGTAGGGTGCGTATTTGTTGTTCCTGGAAGATTTATAATGTTTCCAGCATGTTTCCCCTCACTAAATTCTTCACCTTCTTTCTCGCGATAGAATATCTGGCATTTAATGTCTGACTTCTCATACACACATTGTGTATAGAACATCTTTTCTCCATCAGGAGAATAAGACGGATCTGATGAGAAAATATCATCTTGATTGTAATTTGAAATGGATTCCATTGCCACAGAAGACCCATCACGGGTTTCTAATATTTTAGAAAACTCTCTAGTATCCTTTTTTGCACCCATACCAAATTTCATTGATACGAATTGTAGTCTCCCGTCCTGATAGATTGGGCTATGCTCTGAATACACACTATTCACGTCAGACCCCATGTGCTTAACATTTGCTGACACCGCAGTATCTTGTTCCGCAATCCATTTAGTTGATTCCAAACCTAAGTTTGCTCTTTCAGTAAGTGCTGACCCTTCTTCACTGTATTCAGATAAATACAATTCAAAGTATTTTTCAGCTTGGTCATTATCCCCTTCAGTTAAATAAATATCTGCGAGCGATAAAATTGCATCACTATACTTAATCGATTTTAAATCTTCGATAAGATATACGAATGCTCTTTTGGCTTCCTTGTATGCAAATTGCTTATAAGCAGAGTTGCCATATTTGTACCACATATCCGTGTCTGAATCTTCTTTATTCAGAGCTTCTTGGATATACTGCATGGCACCAAAATAATTTCCTTGTGTATACGCTTCTGCACCTGCCTTTCTTAGTTGGTTATAAGTTACCTGAGAAAACAAGAAGGTAGATGAGACAGAAAGCAATGCTACTATGAGAATGTTCTTTTTCATGCTATACTTGTTTTAATAGATTGGGCAGGGTTTCGCTGGATATAATGGCACATTTGCTATTATATATCTGAAGGCTAATTCAGGACCACCAGTTCCATCTGTTGCAATGTCAAAAGGGGAATTGTTTATGTCATAAGAGAATGCAGCGTATATGTTATCATATTGTATTGCGACCATAGGATACAATGCATCTCCGGCGCGCATACCAATACCAAAAAATACAGCTTTTGATAAGCCCTTATCTATATAAATTTTCGCTTGTCCGTTTAACAAGACTTCCTGAGCGGGGGCTTGATTTTGATAGATTGCATTTCCAATGAAGTCTACTTTCTTTGCCAATTTGATACTTCCCATACCATAAAAGTTCAGTCTTCTTGCAAGGACCGCATCATAATCCGCATTTGGATTAAAGGCCTGAGAAGGACTGTTAAGATTATTTAAGCCTACACCAAAATCAATGTAAGACCTATCAGATTCTGCGTAATTGAGATTTAACCCAGCAGATATATTTAAAAATGATATATCCTCTGCGCCAATGTTTTCAGCGGGAATGGTAGGGTCATAATTTCTTCCATTCCATTGATTACCAGTAGTAACACTTGCATAGTCAAATCTTCTTTGAGCAAAGCCAATGCTTATCCCGGGCATTACCCTAAATTTTTCTGATAAGCGATACCCATAAGACACAAAGACATTCAGCCCAGTGTTCTTTAGGTTCACATCTCCAGCGATGTCATAATTTAATATGACTCCAAAATTTAGATTGTTTGTGGAATCTGTAGGTGCGTGTTTGTGATCATATGCCAAATCTAGACTTCTATAGTCTACGGGCACACTCTTCCATTGTTGCCTAAGATTTGCAGTTATTCGTTGATTACCTTGAAAAGCTCCAGTAAGTCCAGGGCTTATATTCAATGGAGAGTTAAAGAACTGAGAATAATGAATATCCTGTCCAAAGACTCCAGAGATGCAAGAAAAACAAACGATAGCAACTAAAAAGTATTTTAGTTTCATAGTTTGAGATAGTTAAATTCAAAAATATGTCTGGGAACGACGTAAATGATTGGAATTGATATCAAGCAATATAATTGCAACGAGCACCATTTCCAAAATGCTGCCGTAATTATACTTTCCAAAATAACATAATTTTACTTTAATGGTGGTCCAAGCTGTCATAAATCAGGGTATTCCCGACTTTTTAAGCTTTGAAATGGCGTAATTTTTACAATTCTGTGATAGAAACACTGTTTTTAGTACGATTTCATAAGGTCAAAAGAATCGCACTTCTTCAGGATATGCTTAAATAAGGCTGGATAATGCGAAATATTATAAGAGTTTTAAGTCTTTGAAAATCCTTTTTAGAATAGGGTCATTTTTACATTATAAGATTATATTTGCAGCCCAATTCTACTTTATGCGAAAGTAGCTCAGCTGGTAGAGCACGACCTTGCCAAGGTCGGGGTCGCGGGTTCGAATCCCGTCTTTCGCTCAATGAATCTTATTAATAAGATTTAATATTTGGGCCCGAGTGGTGGAATTGGTAGACACGCAGGACTTAAAATCCTGTGGCCGTTGAGGCCGTGCCGGTTCGACCCCGGCCTCGGGTACTAGAAAAAAGAAGCTCTGCTTAGGCAGGGCTTTTTTTTTTTTTGCATAAATATTATTTCTTAAAAGAGACTTAATATCTACCTGCATGCGCACGTAGGCAGGTCCTGTGGCTGTGCAGTTTATCTATAATTGATAATGCCGGCCTGGCTGCCTCTGGCAGCTTCGACCCAGGCCTCGGGTACTAGGCAGGGCTTTTTATGCATTAAATAATTACC
>CALCMJ010000093.1 GCA_937967615.1 uncultured Saprospiraceae bacterium | reverse complement strand
CCCCATCTGACAATGTTGAAAATTCATTGAATACAGCAATGTCAAATGCAGTTGCTTGCAATGAACCTAGAGATGCTGGATTAACAATATTTATAAGGTAGGGATCTAGAAAAGCAGTGCCCAGACCTCCCATATGTCTTAAATGAAGAAAATTGTTATCCTGCATTTCACCTATTCCAAATCTCGTATAAGGAGAATTGTCAGATATCTGCGACTGTAAAAACAGTGGGAACAGGAGTAGGAAAAAACTATATTTTGCTTTTGACATTGTGTTCTAGTATTGAGTCTAGCCCTAACAGGACTAGATTTGGGATTACAAATTTCTTACATTCTAGGAGTTCTCCAAATTTAATAGCGTCTCCTCCAGTTAAAATAACGTTAATGGGGCCTATTTTGCGCTTAATTCGGGCTACCATACCCTCTATTTCAAGACATATGCCATAAATTGACCCATTCTGAAGAGCAGTTTTGGTCGATTTTCCTAAGATTTCATTTTCAAAACTTGGCTTCACAAGGGGTAGGGCCGACGTATAATCATGCATGGATTTCAATCTGAGGTCTTTTCCAGGCGCAATATTGCCACCTAAGAAGACTTTTTCTTTGGTCAATAGATCAATTGTCATGCAGGTACCAATATCGAATACCAGACAATTCTTCTTAGGAAACCTGCATAATGCTCCGGCAATGGCAGCCAAACGATCCTTACCTAATGTTTTTGGAGTTGCGTAGGCGTTTTTAAATGGTAGAGAGGTCTTGTGGTCCAAATAGATAAGATCGAAATTCTTTTTCATAAATCCCGTAAATCGCGGAATTGCTTTTCTCGTGCTGGAAATTATCGCATGTTCAATATTCCATTTCTTGTGGAGCAGTTTGATTTCGCTGACCAGAAGTTTTTTAGTTCTTTTAAAATATTCAACTTCTCCATCTTTGATGATGGCATATTTAATAAAACTGTTTCCTATGTCAATGCAAAAGTTAGTCACTAATGTTTAAAATGTCTTTTGCCACTGAATACCATTGCAATTTTATTCTCATTACAATAGTCTATACTTAATTGATCCTTGATAGAACCTCCCGGCTGAATCACCGCTTTTATTCCTGCTTTGTCAGCTAATTCTACACAATCAGGAAATGGGAAGAAAGCATCAGAAGCCATCACAGCTCCATCCAATGTGAATCCCATACGCACAGCCTTATCAATTGCTTGGTTGCATGCATCTACTCTCGACGTTTGGCCAGAACCCATACCTAGTAATTGCATATTCTTTGCAAGAACAATTGTATTTGACTTAAGATGTTTTGCGCATTTTTCTGCAAACAAAAGATCTTCAAATTGTTGATCTTCTGGAGAAAGGTAGGTCACTACTTTCAAATCTGCAGTTTGTGAACTTTCAAAATCTGCATCTTGTTCTATGACACCATTCAAAATACTTTTAAAGGTTTTTGGTCTCAAGTCAAAATGTTTGATCTCCATAAGAACTCGCTTCTTTTTTGCTGAAAGCAGTTCTTTAGCCTCATTGGAAAATCCAGGAGCTATCAGTACTTCATAAAAGATCTTATCAATCTCTTGCGCCGTTGCAAGGTCTATCTCAGCATTAGAAATTAAGATGCCTCCAAAAGCAGATACTGGATCTCCCGCTAATGCATCATTCCAAGCTTCTAAAACTGTAGGCCTAATAGCAAGCCCACAAGGATTTGTATGCTTGAGTACGGCAAAACATGGATCTCCATCTTTAAATTCTTTCATCAAAGAAACAGCAGCGTCAATGTCCACCATATTATTAAAAGACAATTCCTTTCCTCCCAGTTTGTTAAACATGGAATCCATCTCTCCAAAGTATATTCCTTGCTGGTGAGGATTCTCTCCGTAACGTAATACCTTTCCTTCCATTAGACTTTGCTTGAATGCAGGTGCAGAGTCCATATCTTTATCAAAGTAATTATGAATTGCAGTGTCATAATGCGATGAAACTCTAAATGCTTTCATGGCAAGAGATTTTCTTTCACTCAAATTACTAGTGGCATCATTTTTCAAGATATTAGCAAGATCTGCGTATTCAGATTTTGATGGAATTATAACTATGTCGTTATAGTTTTTTGCGGCTGCACGTATAAGTGCAATACCTCCAATATCTATTTTTTCAATTATCGTTTCTTCATCGTCTGTGCTGGACACAGTTTTTTCGAAAGGGTAGAGGTCCACAACCACGCAATCAATTTCTGGGATTTCATAATTGCGCAACTGGTCAAGATGCTCTGGAGTTCTGCGGGCAAGGATTCCTCCATGCACTTTAGGATGGAGTGTTTTAACCCGGCCATCCAGAATGGAAGGGTAGCCAGTAAGGTCTTCTACTCTATCTACTTTCAGACCCTGCTCAGTTAGAAAGGTGTAGGTTCCTCCAGTAGAAAGCAATCGAATGTCCTGTTTTTTGAGCTCATCTACGATGTCTGAAAGACCATCTTTGTCAAAAACAGAAATTAAACAGGTTTTAATTTTTTTCATTGTAGTCAGGTGGTCAGAGGCTAAGGTAAAATTTCCGCAATATTAAGTTTATGTGAGCGAAATAAGTAATTTCAAGTGGGTAAAGTGCCTCTTATAGCTTGCTTTTTCCCATTGTGTCTCCATTGACACGATGTGCTTTTTCAATTTGTTCGAAAGTCTATAATATTGCCCATGCTATAACAGATCCTGCAGCGGGGTTCATATTTATCTTTTTCTCCTAAAACAACCCTGTTCTTCTCGTCTGATAATCGATAAGAATGGGTGGCTAAATTTCCACAATGGGGACATATTGCATGGACTTTAGTAATGTACTCTGCAATGGCGAGCAAGTCAGGAACAGGACCAAAGGGTTTGCCTAGATAATCCATATCTAAGCCAGCGACAATTACCCGTTTTCCCATCAAGGCGAGTTTCTCCGCAACAGCTGTTAGAGCAGGGTCAAAAAACTGTGCTTCATCAATTCCTATGACCATAGCATCTTCCGTATGACTTAAAATATCTTGGCTGGTAGGAACAGGAATAGACAAAACTTGGTTTGCATCGTGAGAAACAACCTTTTCTCTATCATATCTGGAATCTGTTAGAGGCTTGAAAATGAGCGTTTTTTGGTTTGCAATACGAGCTCGTTTAATCCTTCGGATTAATTCCTCGGTTTTACCAGAAAACATGGATCCGCAGATGACCTCAATCCATCCACTGCGTTGCCCTTTAAAACTTGGTTCTAGAAACATATATGCGCAATAATCTGTGCTAATTTAGTGTTTTGGTCTTAATGAAAAGTTAATCTGTCTAATTAAAGCGTATTAAAGAAAGTATTAATGGGTTTTTCCCAACAAAATTGGAGACTTATGAGTTACTTTTGCATAACAAAACGTGAATCAAACAAATATTATGAACTGGGATAAATATAACGTCTTACTAGAAAAGCTAAATACTCTACACAGCCATCTAGAAAAATATGAAGAAGTTTCTGATGCTGAAAAGGATCTAATGATGAGCTACCTAAGATCAATGCATAACGAACTAGCAGATGGAAGGGATGAAATAGAGCTTGAGGCAAAGTCGCATGCAAATGGCAATAATGGGAAAACAGAAATTGTACATGAAGCACCTCAGGTAGTTGAAGAAGAAGTTATTGATGAAGTCATTGAAGAGATTGTAGAATTGGATCCTGCGCTTCTAGAGTTATTTGCGGACAAAGAGATGGTAGAACTTTCTGACAAATTAAAGATGTTACCTATCACAGATCTTACAAAGGCAGTGAGTATAAATGAGAAAGCATTTACCATCAAGGAGTTATTTGGAGGCGATTCAGATTTATACATGAAGACCATGCATAACTTAAATATTATGGGCTCTTATGATGAGGCAAAAGAATTTCTCATCACCGGTGTAGCCGCGCAAAATGATTGGGCTAAAAAAGGCAGAGTAAAAAAAGCAATTAATTTTATCCAACTTGTTCAGAGAAGATATAAATAGTAGGTGGAAAAAGAATTCATAAAAACTCTACGGAAATTAACCCTTCCTATTTCTTTTGTATGTCTTCTTGTAATCATTCATGTAGCCTACGCATTCTTAAATACACGTCTTGGACTAGTGGGCGTAGTCCCCAGAAAATCATATGGTCTTTGGGGGATAATTACAGGGCCCTTGGTGCACAGTGATTGGCAACATCTTATGGCGAACAGTTTGCCGCTCGGAGGTTTGCTGTCATTACTTTTCATCTTCTACAGAAAAATTTCATATTTCGGTTTCTTTTTGATTTATGTTCTTACTGGTATAGTAGTCTGGATGTTTGCCAGACAAGTATCCCATGTGGGTGCAAGCGGAATTGTTTATGGACTCGTGTCATTTGTTTTTTTCAATGGCATTTTCAGAAAGAACCTGCTTTCAATAGTTCTTGCATTGATCGTCACCATGCTATACGTTGGGTCTGGATATTTTATGGGCATACTTCCGAATCAGGAGGGAATCTCATGGGAGAGCCATCTTTTTGGAGCTCTAGTGGGCGTGTTCGTTTCTTTCTTATTGAAAGATATTCCAGAAGCGATTGATGAAAAACATGAAGAGAAAGAATGGGAAGAAGAGGAAGCGGAATATTATCTACCTAGAGATGCTTTTGAGATGACAAGAACGGAAAGGGAAATCCTCAGACAGCAGCAAGATGCTATGGACGTATAGATTATAATTTAACTTAAAATTTATTTCATTTTTTGGGCGTGCCCCTCATAAATGAGGGTCGGGTCATCCAGGGGTTCCGTCCTCGTGTTGCACACGATGACAGCCTGCGGCTCCCTTACTCCCCCTCACGCGAATCATCGTAAATAAACTCTTTTATCTAAGGCCTTCTTAAGGCTTGGATAAGTTTTTCTTTTTAAGAACAGTTTATTTGATCATCTCTTGTAGATAATTGCCTAGTAGGTCCTCTAAATTTTCTTGGCCGTGCAACTGGTCGTATAGAATGTCCTGAGTATAGAGTTGTTCGCGTTGCTGATCTGATAGCTTAAGATTGAAAACAAACTCTTTGTATGCATCATCTAACAGCCCTTGAGGATTCACGACTGGTAAAGAGCTATTCACAATTTCGGCTGTAGCCACAGCTTTAATTAGGTGCAATGCATGAATAATTTCTGGAGCAAATATCCCATGAGAAGTTTCATAAAATTCTGCAAAGCCACCATTTGTTACCGTCTTGTTTAATTGTACAATGACGTATACCATCTTTTCAGGACCAGTCAGACCCTGAACAGTTTGATACCATTGGGACCATCTTTCTAAATCAAAGTTTGCATCCTCTAGGTGCTGATTCGCTGAATTATATAAACGACTAATTAAAGCTCTATTTGAAATTTTTTCCATTATGTGATTCAATTAACCTATTGGGCATTTTTTCGGAATATATAGATCAGTATTCTAGTGAGATTCTAATTGGCAAGTTAAACGTTATTTACTTGGAAATGCTTCCAAGGCCTTTCTCACACTTCCATGTTCAAGCAATAATTTCTGTGCATCCTCATAGTTCAATTCTAATTTCTCCATTACTAAAAATGTACCGCGGTCTACCAGCTTGTTATTGCTGAGTTGCATATCTACCATTTTATTATCCTGAACTCTACCCAGTTTTATCATGACAGAGGTGGTGATCATATTCAAGACTAATTTCTGAGCGGTACCGGCTTTCATCCTTGTACTCCCTGTTACAAATTCTGGGCCTGTGATGACTTCAACAGGGAAGTCTGCCTTGGATGCAACTGGGGAGTCTGGATTGCAAACGATACATCCAGTAGAAATTCCATTCTTCTGACATTTGGAAAGTCCATGGACAACATAGGGTGTTGTTCCAGAGGCAGCAATCCCAATGACAAAATCATCCTTAGAAACCTTATAGTTCTGTAAATCTTCCCAAGATAATTTTTCGCTATCCTCTGCAAATTCTACAGCCTTTCTTATTGCACTGTCACCTCCTGCAATTATTCCTATCACCCATTCATGAGGGACGCCAAAGGTGGGAGGACATTCTGAAGCATCTACAATGCCTAGACGTCCGCTTGTACCTGCGCCTATGTAAAAGAGTCTGCCACCCGTGGACATTTTTTTGTATACAGCATTTACAAGTCTTTCAATGTTCACAAGTTGGTTCTCTATTGCAAGAGGGACAGATTTATCTTCTGTATTTATTGAACGTAGTAATTCTGTTGTAGACATCTTTTCAAGATGTCTGTAATGCGAATCTTTTTCAGTGAATTTTTCCAAGAGGGTAGTTGGTTTTATTACGTGGCTAAAATACGATTTTTAAATTTGAGAATATGTATAAGGAATTCCTGCAATAAGATTGCGTGAGGAAAATGTAGGGATTTATGTCACAGCTAAAAGCTGGGACCGACCGACAGGGAGCCCGGAATCCTCCGACGTGAGCGTAGCGAGGGGCACGCCCTAGTTCTTTTTTGAAATTGCCAAAAGTCCTAAAAAAGTAATTAAACCATTCAATGCAATAATTAAAAATCCGAGTTTGAAACCTCCAAACCAGGCTTCAGAATTCTTGTTGATAATGTATGAAAGGATGGGTGCTGCAAGTGCTATAGGTACCACCCATCTGTCAATAATTTTTCTATTTGTCAAAATCCCAAAGGTAAAAAGACCCAGAATAGGACCATAGGTATATCCTGCCCACTCAATGAGTTTGTTTATAACAGCACTGTCATTGAGACTATTGAAAATTAAAATTATTACAAAAAGAATTATTGAAAATGCAATATGAACGAGGATACGTATTTTCTTTTTCTCAGTCTCTGGTCTTTCTGTTTTATTAAAATCAAGGAAGTCAATGCAGAAAGATGTGGTTAAAGAGGTGAGAGCAGAATCTGCACTTGAATATGCCGCCGCAATCAAACCTAAAATAAATACAATGCCTACGTAAGGAGGTAAATGTTCCAAAGCGATAACAGGATAAAGTTGGTCTGTACGCTCTGGAATAGCAAGTTGAATAAAGTCTGCATAAATGTAGAGCAATGCACCTAATGAAAGGAAAAGTAAGTTTGCGAAAACAAGAATTATGGAAAAGACAAAAACATTTTTCTGTGCATCACCTAAGCTTCTACATGTGAGGTTTTTTTGCATCATATCCTGGTCCAGTCCAGTCATGACAAGAGCAACTAGGGCGCCACTTAAAAATTGTTTAAAAAAGTTGTTTGCATCTGACCACCCGCCTTCCCAAAAAAACATTTGTGAATACTCAGATTCGCGTATAGTAGGAATAATATCATTTAAACCAAGGCTCATTTCTTTCCCTATAAAGTAAATACTAAGCGCAACAGCTGAAAGCATACAAACCGTCTGAATAGTATCTGTCCAAACAATGGTTTTAATTCCACCTTTGTATGTATAAATCCAAATAAGCAGTATAGTCAATAGAACGGTGAGCCAAAATGGAATTCCAAAGGGGCCTGCTATAAACTGTTGAAATACCATTGTCACTAAAAAGAGACGAAACGTTGCTCCTATGATTCTGGAAATAATAAAGTAGAAGGCTCCAGTTTTGTAGCTAAAAAACCCAAAGCGTTCTTCTAAATATCCATAAATAGAAATTAAATTAAGCCGATAATAGATGGGCATCAATACAGTTGCAATTATAAAATAGCCTACTAAGTAGCCAAATACAATTTGCATATAAGAATACGCCATATTCGCACCACCTGCGCCTACTACACCTGGGATAGATATGAAGGTAGCTCCAGATAAGGAGGCTCCTATCATTCCAATAGCAACCAGTATCCATGGAGAGTTTTTATTTGCCGAGAAAAAAGTGTCGCTGTCAGAATTGCGACTCGTAAAGTAGGATACTAGATATAGCCCTAAGAAATAAATTGCTAGAACAATAAGGATGGAAGTAGGCGAAAGTGAATTCATAATCATAAAAATGGAGAAATTCTTACAATTATAGCGAATTGCTGCCGACTAAATGTGCTTGATTGTGTAATTTACTCAAGCACTATAATGTAAGAATTTGTAACTTTATGAGAATGGAATTGCGTTTATCCAATATTATCATCCTTGTTGTAATGTTCTCTTTTGTTTTGCCATTGAGCTCGCAAAAAATACTACAACCTAAGCAGGTAGAAGAAAACCTGAAGGGGATAGTATATAAGAAGGAAAAAACGTATGATCTTAGGTGGCATGAGAATGGAGTTGCTCTGGCTTATAATTCAGGTAAAATTGTGAGTTACGATAGGACAAATTACTACATGTTTGAGATAGGCTATACGAAAGATCATAGAGAAAGACGTATAAACCGAAATCTGTCTTTTGGACTTTTTAATAGTTCAAAATCATTTTCATTTGGTAAGGTAAATTCACTTATCAATATTAGGGCGGGAGTAGGTAGGAAGTCGTATAAGTCGGAAAAAGCAAAACGCAAAGGGATTGCTGTAGGATATAATATAGAAGCAGGTCCATCTTTAGCAATTTTAAAACCCTATTACCTCGAATTGATTTATGTCTTGGATGCAGGAGCTGCAGAGGTGGAATTGCGATCAGAAAAGTATAGTGAAGAAAATGCAGAAAAGTTCTTATCAAATGATGTGTATGGCTCATCAGGATTTTTTACAGGAATCTCTGAGGTCAGTTTTACACCTGGAATACAGGGGAAGGCTGGGCTGCATTTTTCATTAGGTGCCTTTGATAAATATGCTAAAGCGCTAGAAGTGGGCATAATGGGGGATCTTTTTATAAAAAAAATAGATATTCTTGCAGAATCTGAGAATATCAAGAACAAACCTTACTTTATCAAGTTTTATTTAAAGTTTGAATTTGGTGTTAGAACGAATTAAAAGTATAAGACATTGATAGACTTACCAGTAGTAAATAAAGAAGACAAACCTAAGCGCAGTAAAAAGCCAGATTGGTTACGCGTAAAGTTACCTATAGGCGAGAAGTACAAAAAAGTGCGTAGGCTAGTAGATGAATACAAACTGAATACAATATGCCAGAGCGGGAATTGTCCTAATATGGGTGAATGCTGGGGAGCAGGTACTGCAACTTTTATGATACTGGGAGATGTATGTACAAGAAGCTGTTCTTTCTGTGCAGTAAAGACAGGGAGGCCACCTGAGTACGACGCAGACGAACCAAATAGAGTAGCAGAAGCAATACGCTTAATGGAAGTGAAGCATGCGGTTATTACTTCAGTAAATAGAGATGAGTTAAAAGACAGAGGTGCAGAAATTTGGTACCAAACAGTAAAATCTGTAAAGGAGCAATCGCCAAATACGACAATTGAGACTCTAATCCCAGATGTAAGAGCGAATTGGGAAGCATTAGAGAGGATGATTGCCGGAGGACAAGAGGTAGTGTCACATAATATGGAAACGGTGCGCCGCTTATATCGCCTAGTAAGACCACAGGCTAAATATGATAGAAGCCTTGAACAAATACAACGTACTAAAGATGCTGGCCACAGAACTAAATCTGGGTTCATGGTAGGTCTAGGAGAGACTAAAGAAGAAGTTCTGGAAATATTGCAAGATTTGCATGCACATAATTGTGATGTAGTTACTATAGGGCAATATTTACAACCCACAAAGATGCATCTTGCTGTAGAGGAATATGTACACCCAGATACATTCGCTTATTACAAAGAGGAAGGAATGAAAATGGGTTTTGATTTTGTAGAGTCTGGTCCTTTGGTAAGGTCAAGTTACCATGCGGAGCGTCATCTTTAATCAAAACCCATCTAATATATTTCTAGCTATTTTTTGTTTTAAGATTTAATGAATTTAAAACTGGCAATACCATCTGCTGATTGTAGTTGTAAGAAATATATTCCTTGTCCAAAGGATGATACATCAAAAGTGACATCATTGAGTAATTTATCTGTTTCTCTTTCCAAGAGCAAGCTACCGTTCAAGTCATAAATAGAGAATTTGATATTCTTATTGATGTTTTCTTTAATTTTTAGTGTCAAAGATTCATGTACGGGGTTTTGTAAGATCCGTACATTGGAAAGAATTTCTTGATCTTTAATAGAAGAGATGCAAGCATCGTCACCATTTTCAAGGACCTGTACATCATAGAAGTTATCTGAACCATACCAGCAAAGAGACTCTCCTAAGATTTCAACATCTAAACCTAGTACATTCGGGAATATGTTAAGACTAGCTGCGAGTCCTACATAGTAATCCCCTGCAGGAAGGTCAAATGTTGTGTTTTGACTTGCAGCGGAAAATTGCTCCACTATAATATCATTTTCTGCATTGATAACAAATACTGTCCCAAGAAGAATTGTTGGATTGTTGAAAGAAAACGTTTCTATGATATCGTCAAAGTTACACACTACGACTAGCTCTTCATCATCAAGAATTTCATTATCTCTGAACATTTCAAATTGAAAGAATTCATAGATTGTATTTATAGGCATTTTCTCTGATACTGCATGACAACCAGTTATATCAGTCAAGGAGTTTCCAACAAGTACACCATCTATGTCAGTAGCACTTTCATATAGTATCTGAACTAAAAATAATTCGTCATTTTCTTCAGGACAGAAATCCTCTTGAAACAGTGCGTTTATATCTCCCTCAGAAATATATTGAATTTCATCATTTTGGTTTAGGACTATAAATAGAGGTGGCACTGTGTCTTGCGTTATACCTCCAGCGGTAAATGTACCTTCCTCATCAAAAGAGGAGAAGTCATCATCACATATGCATACGGGTTTTGTTTGCGTTAGGCTAAAGCTCGGGTAATTGTCAAAGCTACATACAGTATTATCATCCGTAGGGCTCATTTTAATATTGTCTATTAAAAAGTAACTATCCTCATCTGTCTCTGCGATTATTAGATAATAAAAAGTATCAACATTTGATACAAAATTCTCAATAACCGGTAGGGTGATTCTGTGATACGCAGAGTCTGAATTATAAACAAATTGCCCATAAGCGTAAGCAGGATAATCTTGCAGGGCGTCTTCATCTTCTGGAAGTGGAGCTAAGCCTTCATCAAAAATCACAAATACCGAAAGTGTATCATCAGCATTTCCCACATGTTTTACGTCTAGGCTAAAAGAATCTGCAACTTCAGAACATGTTCTTGGTGAAAAAATATCAGCAACAGAAATATTGTAAGCGGCTTGTAATTTAACAGCAAATTCTCCGTCGGATGCATCAGTTGACTGTTCAATGCCTAATACACCTTGCGGATCTGTTGTAAAGCTAAGGCCTAAAGATGGATCAAAGAAAAGTTCAAAAGCAATAAAAAGAAACCTTAGAACAGAAGTTGTAGAATCTGGCAACTGGACATTATTCGTATAAATTGTCCCAGCCCCATCTTCAAGTTCTACTGGTACAAAGGACCAATTTTCAAAACTACCATCAGCCACCCCACATTGTGCTGTTGAATACGTAGTAACGGTAAGTAAGAATAGGATCGTGCTTATTGCATTTTTCATAGATTGGAATTTGAATGATAAGATATGGAATTCGGTTAAATTATTTTATAGCTACTGTGGTATTTTTTATTAGCGCTATCAATGAGAATACAAATTACAATATAATTAGAGGGAGCAATACATTTTGCACTTAAGTCCTTTAGCAGATGAAC
>CALCMJ010000092.1 GCA_937967615.1 uncultured Saprospiraceae bacterium | reverse complement strand
CATTCAATACCTGCTGCTGAACCAGCAATACAAGTACAGTCATCTTCAAATATTTCAATACTTCCCACACCATTTCCACATCCTTGCC
This sequence comes from uncultured Saprospiraceae bacterium, assembly GCA_937967615.1. Taxonomy (GTDB): domain Bacteria; phylum Bacteroidota; class Bacteroidia; order Chitinophagales; family Saprospiraceae; genus CALCMJ01. The sequence continues at coordinate 36,015 of CALCMJ010000092.1, read as the reverse complement.
ATGGAGTAAATGATACCTCAGGCGGTGGACAAGGATCTGCGAGCATACTAGAGCCATCAAAAATAAATTCATGACAGTTCTGTGAACTTCCATTACTATCTGGATTTAAACATCCTGAATCTTGTGGGTTTGCTGCTGGATCAGCGGAGATTGTAAGGGTTGGCATTGACCCATCCTGCGTATAGCACCATCCTGCTGTACATTGCCCGCTTACTTCTATTAATGACGCAAAACATAAAATAATAAACGTCAGTTTCTGAATACACTGTTTTAAATTCATTTGAATAGTATTACACATATAATTTACTTTTACTAAGTAGAATAAACATGTTGGCACAAAGGATGAGGGACGAAGTGTTACACTTCATCAAATCCAGGTTCCAATACGTCTATTCTCCTCAGAGAATAATTAATAATTAATTTTTGTGAATGTAAAGAGTCAGTAATTCACGTTCTATTGTTTGATTGATTGATTGCGGTTACTAATAAGACAAGTATTTTACACTGTACCCCCAGATTTTTATCATATTTATTTTAATGTTAACATTGGATTCGCATTGAATATAAAATCAAATGTATAAGTCACGAACATATACATACTTGAAATGTTTGTGTTCATATATGTTAATTAACAAGGCATGCGTTTTATAAAAATGCAAACCATAAACTAAATTTTTAGCACTTGCGCATTGTCCGTACCTTTACATTTTAAAAATCTATTATGCTAAATACTACTCATAAAGAATACATAGAAAAAAGCATCCTATGTTGGCTCGCTAGTTCTTCTTCAGAAAATATTCCTAATGTCTCTCCAAAAGAAATTTTCACTTACTACGGAAATGAATCAATTATAATTGCAAATATTGCTTCCCAGCAATCAGTGAAAAACATTAAAGAAAACCCAAATGTTTGTGTCAGTTTTATAGACATCCTTATTCAAAAGGGTTACCAATTAAAAGGAACGGCAGAAATAATTAAGCCTACTGATAATACGTGGAATAACTTTGAAAAACCTCTTTTAGAGATGACCCAGGGGAAATACCCTTTTGCTAGTATTATTAAAGTCATAATCCACAGTAGTAAACAAATTATTGCTCCTAAATATTTACTCTATCCTGAAACTACTGAAGAGGATCAAATATTAAGTGCTAAGAAGATTTACGGTTTATAAAACAATTGCTTAGCTTTTCATCATGAATCTCCATGGAATATTAACCAAATGATTAAAAAATGAAATGCCAAAAACATCTTTTCAGTCTAGATCCGCACATTCACTATTTAAATTGTGCGTACAAAACTCCTCTAATGAAATCTGCTGAAGAAGCAGCAATAAAATCTATACAAAGAGAACGCAATCCTGCTGAAATATCAGTATCAGATTTTTTTTCCATTCAAGAAGAAATCAAATCCTCATACTCTTCCATTATAAAAGCTGCGCAATCCCAAATTGCTTTGATTCCTTCTACAACCTATGGATTTGCCAGTGTGCTCAATAATATCAAAGGGAAAACAAACGGAAATGCAATCATAGTTAAAGAAGCATTCCCTAGTGGATACTACTCCCTGGAAAACTGGTGCAAACGAGAAAATAACAATCTTAAAATAATTCACCCTCCTCAAAACACAAGACAAGTAGGCGAAAAGTGGAACGAATTGCTACTTGATGCTATAACAAATGATACAAGTATTGTCCTTATCCCTACCGTGCATTGGATGAGCGGTTTAAAATTTGATTTGCAATCAATAGGGCAAAAATGCGCTCAAGTAGGTGCTAAATTTATTGTTGATGGTACTCAATCCGTAGGAGCTTTACCCATAGATGTAGAAGCTTACAAAATAACAGCCCTCATCTGTGCAACATACAAATGGTTGTTTGGACCCTATTCATTAGGCTTGCTTTATGTAAACGAAGAACTGAATCATGGGACGCCTCTCGAGGAATCTTGGATGAACAGAAAAAACGCGCAAAATTTTAGATCCTTAACTGACTATGAACCTGCGTATACCCCAGGAGCTGGCAGATATAATGTCGGACAATCTAGTAACTTTATTCTATTACCTATTCTAAAAGAATCTCTTGCACAGATTAATACATGGACAGTTCCAGCTATCCAACTTTACTGTAAAAATCTTATTCAAGAATTGAAAGAATTTGTCTCCGAGATTGGAATTAGTTTTGAAGAAGAAAAATACTTTGCTAACCATTTGTTTTCCATGCAACTTACGAGCAAACTTGATGAGACTAGATTGAAAGAGAACTTAGAAAAAGGAAATTTAATATTATCAATACGCGGGGACCACTTACGCATTTCCACGAATGTCTTTAATGCTAAAGAGGATATGGATGCCCTGATTCAAGCTATTAAAAACTCAATGGATTAACAACAATTTTATCTCAAATTCAACTTACTTATTATACCTGAATCACTTTCTCTCCTCATTTGCTCCTCCAATTTTGAAAAATCCTGTGGGTCGATTTGATTAACAATAGAACCAGCCTTTATTACTATAATTCTATCACACGTATCGCTCAGCGTTGAGAATATATGTGAGGAAATTAAAATCGTTTTTCCTAAACTCTTCAATCTCTTGATAATCTCATTAATTAAAAGATTACTTTGAATATCAACCCCGTTAAATGGTTCATCAAAAATATACACTGCATTTTCTTGCATCAAAATTGCTGTGAGGGCCAATTTCTTTTTCATTCCAGTAGAATACGTTTCCGCATATTGATCAAGAGGTAAGTTGAAAATATTTTGTTCCTCAATATTAGGATTGCTGTGGCCTCTTGCAACTGAGATCAGCTGAATATATTCCCTACCCGTCATTCTTGAAAAAAAGAATGGAATAGTTTCTAAAAAACCTAAGCTGTCTTTGAGTGGATTGTTTATGCTAGTAATTTCTCCAGAATGTTTTTCGAGTCCAGCGATACATCTAAACAGGGTTGTTTTCCCAGAACCGTTTTCTCCTACGATACCATATACCCTTCCCGACTCAAATTCAAGATTAATATCTTTCAGCACTTCATTAGCACCATAATATTTTCCAAGTTTCTTAAGTGTAATCATCCAAGATATTCTTCTAGATTCCTATTTGCCTTTGGCAAATAATAAATTAATGTAAATAACAACAACGGCGGAAATAAATAAGAAAGAGTAAGTAAAATAACTTGTCCCAACGATAACTGCTGTGGGAATCGTACATACTTAAATACGATTAAAGCCATCAAGTAAATATAAGAAAGAGTGAGAGCACCAATACAAATATATACATACTCTGAAAAATAGTATGTCAACACTAAAAATAATGGAATCAACAAAATGCTTAAATACCCACAAGCTACCAGACACTTATGCCTAAGGAAACCCATACTCGTTTTCTTATAAATCCAAACATAAAATGGATTTTCAGGCTCTGAATAAAAGCTCATACATAAAAACACAACAAGTACAAAAGCAAATAATCCTAAGTTAAAATTTGAAACCGCAACAGACATTGCAAGTAAAAAACATGCACCCAAATACACTGGAAATAATTTTCTAAACCCCGTCGCAAACTCAAAAGGGTATTTCCCAAAAGGTGTTGCGAAATACAGTTTTTTACTGACATCTGTATTAAATAGACTCAACGCAAGTGCAGCGAAAAGCAATATGACCACAGCAACAAATTCCAACTTATAAATAAGGAACAAAACAAATGGAGCCACAATTAAAATATTTTCTACTGAACGTAGATATCTAAATTGAGCATCACCAAAGTGCATTTTTAAAAAATCATTTCTTTTCTGGTCTCCTATCTGCAATAGATTAAAAATAGCATATACAACATACAGGTAAACCGCATATTCTGTTTTATAAAAAAGAAAAAAAGAAATTGCTATGAAGAATAGTGGCGCAAGTATATAAGCTAGAATAGGCTGAATACCAAACTCAACAAGTTTTCGGTCAATTATTCTCTTTCTTAAGCGTATATAGAATTTTATAGCTGAGCTTTCAAGGTGCACGCAATATGAATTTACTGTGAAATTAAAATTAGCTAATAGGCAACTAAAAAATTGAACTGATATACAAATTGCTGGAATACATCGACCAAAAAAATAACTCCTAAAAAATTTATCAGGCGCTCAGGTTTTGAATAATGTTTTCAAGTTTTAACTTCACCTGATTGCCAGTAAGTAATTCTTTTACACTCAGCACTTTGCTATCGAATTCCTCTTCTCCAATAATTATTACCTGAGGTATCTTTCTTTTATCCGCATATTTCATCTGCTTCTGAAACTTCGCAGCACTTGGATATACATCCGCATTTATACCAGCTGAACGCAAACTGGAAACAACATCAAAAGCATAGCTTTGATATTTTGAATCCATATACGTAACAAGTACAAGAACATCTTGAACAATAGTCTCAGGAAAAAGATTAAGTTCTTCCATTACGTCATAAATACGAGCAGCTCCAAAAGATATTCCCACTCCGGAAACATCTTTTAACCCAAACACTCCCGTCAAGTCATCATATCTACCACCACCTCCTATACTTCCTATCTGCACTTCTTTAGGTCCTGCAACTTCTAGTATACAGCCTGTGTAATAATTTAATCCTCTGGCAAGTGTTATGTCAAAACTGAATTGCGAAAACTTTTTGCCAGATAAAAATTCTTGTACCGTTTTAATTTCTTCTATTCCTGCTTTCGCTGACGCGCTAGATACTACCAATGGCTCTAGCTCCTCTATAGTTTTTGCCTTTAGTATTTCTTCAATAGTATTCATCTGAGCTGTGTCCAATCCTCTTCCCGCCAGATCTTTGCTCACACCTTCCCATCCTATTTTGTCTAACTTATCTATCGCTATGGTTATGTCCATAAACTTATCCGTGGCTCCTATAACTTCCGTAAGACCAAATAATATTTTCCTGTTATTCAGTTTTACCTCTGCTTCTATATTCAGTTTTGAAAATGCCTCATTATAGATTTGTACTAATTCTGCTTCGTACAAAAGAGAATCAGATCCTACAACATCTGCATCACATTGATAAAATTCATTGTACCTACCTTTCTGTGGACGATCCGCTCTCCATACGGGTTGTATTTGATACCGCTTAAATGGAAAATATAGATCATTCTGATGCATAACCACATACCGAGCGAATGGTACTGTGAGATCATAACGCAAACCCCGCTTTGATATACTTGATGTTAATTTTGAAGAATTTTTTTCAGAGAGCGCATCCTGATCTGCCTTGGCAAGATAGTCTCCATTATTGAGCACCTTGAATAAGAGCTTATCTCCCTCTTCTCCATACTTCCCTGTTAGGGTAGAAAGGTTCTCCATCGTAGGTGTCTCTATCGCTACATAGCCATACTTTTGAAATACGCTTTCAATGACTCCAAAAATATATTTGCGCTTGGCTACCTGCGAAGGAAGAAAATCTCGGGTACCTTTGGGAACACTCGGTTTCATATTATGTAGCTGAACTAAACTGTTTTAAAAATCTAAGATCATTTTCGAACAGCAATCTTATGTCTTTAATCTCAAACTTCTGCATTGCTGATCGCTCAATCCCTATTCCAAATGCAAAGCCAGAATATACTTCTGGATCTATATCACAATTCTTTAATACATTAGGATCTACCATACCACAGCCCAATACTTCTAACCATCCCGTCCCCTTAGTAAGCCGCTTTGTCGCTTCTGTATCCGTCCCTAACCATACATCCATTTCTGCACTAGGTTCTGTAAAAGGAAAGAAACTGGGCCGCAATCTTATTTCTGTTTTCGCCCCATACAACTCTCTTGCAAAATATAACAATGTCTGCTTCATGTCAGCAAACGAAACATTCTTATCAATATACAAGCCCTCAACCTGATGAAACTGACAATGCGACCTCGCTGAAATAGTTTCATTTCTATACACACGCCCTGGCGCAATAATCCGAATCGGTGGTTTTTGAGTAGTCATTACCCTGGCCTGCACACTTGAGGTATGCGTTCGCAATAACATCTTATCAGATCCCTTAAGGTAAAACGTATCCTGCATATCACGCGCAGGATGATCCTCCGGTGTATTCATAGCAGTAAAATTATGCCAGTCATCTTCTATCTCTCTTTCTTCCGCAACCTCAAATCCTATTTTTTCAAACACTTGGATCATTCTGTTCATCACAAGAGATACAGGATGGCGTGAACCCTCCCATTCGCCATCCATTGGAAGACTTGGGTCAAAGGTTTTATACTTATCAGACCTACCAGCACTTTTTAAAGAAGTTTGGTGATTTCTAAATTTCTCCTCGGCCGTCTGCTTCGCCTCATTCACTTTCTGACCAAACTCCTTTTTACGTTCATTAGGGACATCCTTGATCAAACCAAAAACAGGCTTAATACTATTTTTTGTTCCCAAATACTGAATCCTGAATTTCTCTAATTCTTCAGCATTATTGACAGGATATGCCTTAATTTCCTCGATGAGTTTATCTACCTGATCAAATATTTCCATGGTCTACTTTGTTCAACGCAAAGATAGAGTATTTATGGAGATAGGTAAATCTTAACAAAGGAAAGCTAAAGCTCCTATAAAGCTGTTGAATCTAGGACTCTACCCCGACAATTCGCAAAAGCTTGCAATCATAACTACCTTCATCCCCATTTTTTCATTAAATTTATATCCCCCAATGATTTAAACATCCAGACTATGAGATTTATACTTACTGCAACAGCTTTGTTTATTGCCACTTCAGTCTTTTCACAAGACTCTCTCTATATGCGTAAAGTTGCGCAATACAATCCAGTACCTAGTTCTGAATACAATGATGTATGGGGCTTTACACAAGGAGGAATAGAGTATGCTGTTTTTGGAAGCAGAGAAAAAATCTTCTTTATGGATGTTACAGATTGCTATAATCCAGTGGAGATTTTCCAATTTGATGGTGGTGGAAATGTTTCGTGGAGAGACTTTAAATATTATGATGGCCATGTCTATGCTGTTTGTGATGTTTGCTCAGAAGGAATGCATGTATTTTCAGTAAGTGGCTCCACGGTAACACACGAATTGACGACATCTGATTTTTTTATAAAAGCACATAATATTTTCATAGAAGAGGCAACAGACAAACTCTATGCAGTAGGTTTTGGATCAGGCGCTGGCGTACCCTCAGGAACAAGAATGGTTATTCTTGATTTATCCGTAGATCCTGCAAATCCCACGCTTTTGGAAAATGTAAACTTAGGGAACTACATCCATGACGTATTTGTACGCGATAACATTGCCTATTGTTCACATGGGTATGCTGGACTTTATGTTTGGGACCTTACAGATCCTACAACACCTATTGAATTAGGCAGCCATGACGCAGGTGGTTACAACCATAGTTCATGGGCAACGGTTGATGATGCCTATTTATACTACGCAGAAGAAGTAGGACCAGGAAGACCTATTCAAGTTATTGATCTTGCAAACCTAGGTGACCCTAATAATGATATAGGCCCGGTGAATGATTTTTATGACCCCCTTATTCCTGGAGGCCTCGTTCCTCCGCATAATCCATTCGTAAAAGAAGATACTCTCTTTATATCATACTACCACGATGGCATAAAAGTATATGGACTTACTGATCCTGTAAATCCAGAATTGATCGCTTATTACGACACCTATGAAAATTCTACCTATGGTGGATATGAAGGCAACTGGGGCGCTTACCCTTTCCTCCCCTCTGGTTGTATTCTTGCCTCAGATATCAGCACAGGATTATATAACCTAAAAGTAGATTTCACATTACAAGATTTTCCTGATCTGGAACCCATGGTGAATATGCAGCCCACAGACTTTAGTGGTACAGGTCAGACTTCTATTATTGTAAACATAAATGAAGTGAATAGCTTTGATACTGATGGAGTCATTACAGTTACACTTTCTAAAGACCCCAAACTGAATTTCACATACGACCCCACTCTTACAAATGTTCTCATCTTTCCCGTTGCTAATTCCCAATGGACATATGATGGAACTGATCCTAACTACCATATCTGGACACACAATGGAGTCCTTTTAGCAAATACAAGTTTGAACTTTGGTATGGTCGCAAATTTTGACCCAGGAAATACAGATGGTACGCTTCCTTTAACCTTTAACATAGAAGGCGGCAGTGGTGGCGAACAAAATGTAACAAACAACTCTACGACTAAAAAAGTGAATTTTATACATTAGTTGGGCGTGCCTCTTCGCTCCGCTCAGAGTCGGGCTTTCCAGGGGTTCCGTCCCGCAAGCGGGACCACGCAAGCGCGCCCTTACCATCCCTCACGCGAAAAAAGATTATTAGATCTTAGACACTCTTGAACTTGAGTTAGATGTTAGATTATTAGATTGATTAATCGAAGAATAGATATCATAGTTTCGCAACCCATCCTAGTTCCAATTTAACCCTATACTCCTTGAACTTGATCTTGCACTTGAACTTGAACTTTCTTCACTTCCATTTTCATTTTCATTTTCATTTTCATTTCCATTTCCATTTTCATTTTCATTTTCATTTTCATTTACTAACCATCCCCTCTCTCCTCCCGTATCCACTGCCAACAATATAAAGAAGCCAATGTCCTATACGGCCTCCACGGTTCCGCAATAGCCCGCATCTTCTTTAACAACGCCGCTTTCTCTTCCTTGAGTTTATAGTTTTTTTGAATAGCTACTTGCACAGCATAATCTAACTCCGGAAAAACGTCCTCTCTAAACATTGTAAATATTAAAAGCATCTCCACTGTCCACTTCCCCACTCCCTTTATCTGAGTAAAATATTTAATTATCTCCTCATCACTCATTTTATAGATGTCCTCTTCCTTAATCTTTTCATCTTTAAAAAACTGAGCAATGTTAATTATGTAACTCGTTTTCTGTCTAGACAAGCCACAAGATTTTAAATCCTCAAATTCCAAACTCAATATTTTATCTGGATTATCAGTTTGAAAATCAATTTTTTCAAGAAAGCGATTGTAAACACTTGCCGCTGCCTTAATTGAAATCTGTTGATAGATGATTGATCGTAAAAGTTCGAGATACACGGGATTAGGAATATCCATTTTGGGATACTTGAGCTTTTTTATCATAGCAGCCATGACTGGGTCATTGCGTAGATGCTTGAGTGCTTTGTTTTTGTTCTTTAACATTGTGATGAATCAAAACTCATAAATACAACGATAATAATTTACGCCTCAATATTTTTTTGAAGCATGTATATTAGCCTTTTCTCCGCTCTAGTAATATCATCATCATCAAGCCCAACATTATTCTATCATCATCGTCATTATCAATTGTCTTTAACTTATCTATTTCGAATTCCCGTCCAAAAAAAGAGGGCAACTTTTTTAATCTGACAATAATTTCTTCTTTCCTGTTCGTAACTACATAAGAAGGATTAAAAAAATATCCGGTAAACATGCATAATAGTGGAATTTGCCCAAAAAGAGAATCCATTACTTTTACCCATGCATTTTCTTCCCTTACACTGTATTGAACTTTTTCAAATTGATCTATGAATTCATACTCAGTCTTCCATATTGACCGCCAACCCTTACGCACAATTTTACCAAATGTGTTGCTATGCTCATCGTAAAAACTATAGGCAGCAGAAAAATCTAACCATTTATCTGCCTTTATCTTATACATAACTTTTGATTTGCTTTCGTCAGAATATACTGAGATATCCTCTTTTAGTTTAAACATCTTCTGTCTGACATAAGCTATCACATTTCCATTGGCATCATTTGCTATAAAATCATTGGCAAGAGTAGATATTTTGAATCGGAATTTGATCGGAAATTGTAGGTTTTGCATAGGCTTAGTTATTTGTATGAATGCTAAGAAAGAAAAATAAACGTACAGAATTGCATTTATCCCTAAAACTGTAAGCATGGATTTTAAAAGAAAATGGTCACCTCTATATGTGAAGTGACCATTCTTTAAACTTGCAATTCTAAATTACATTTATCAGTAACCAGGATTTTGAACCATTAAAGAATTTGTATCCATCTCAGATTGCGGGATTGGTTAATAGTTGGCAATTAGAATCTTGTTGGGTAATTGTTGATTATATTTCTAGTACACTACTAATTTCATTTATAAATATTAATGCCTTTTTTTCAATTTGCTCCGTTAAATATTTCTTATCACTAAAATCAGGACCTTCCTCAATGGTTTGATCAATAATTGAGAGACTTTCATTTATTGATTCTGCTAAATGATATTTATGCCAATCACTCTCTTTAAACATTTGCCAATATTGTTTCCGAATACTTTTATTTTGCCCAGATAAGCAAATTGAAAAACACAATGTTTTGTGATTTAGTATCATCACAAATTTTAGTTTTTGATTTTTCAATTCTTCCGTAGTTATAGAAAAATAGGAATAGTCGGAATTTCCTTGATAAATGTTTCCAAGTTTAAAATAAGTGTCATGTTCTTTATGAAAAAATGTTCTTAATTCTTTCATATAGTCAATCAATTGATGATAATCTAATCTATCCATGAAAGTTTTAGTTAATTGGAATACTTTGGATAATCAGTATAGCTTACAGATAAATTGTTCAATATCCGAATTTATTATGAAAGAAAAACTTGCCATGAAACACCAAATTTATCTGCACACCATCCGAATTTTTTGCCAAAGCTGTAATTCTCTGTAGTATAGTTGTCAAGAGGAATCATAATCTGACCTCCATTAGAAGAAAGTTCTTCAAATAAAGTTTGCATCTCTTTATCTGAGTCACATTCAACGAACAGTGACACCCCTGGTGTAAATGACCAAGCATGATTAAAATTACTTTCAGAAACCATATACTCTGTACCACTTAAAGAAAAAACTCCATGTTTGATAAGCTCCGGTGTTCCCCCGGGCTCACCTTCTAGATACTTTGTTATGCTTTTAATTTCTGAATTAGGAAAGATAGAAGTGTAAAAGTTTATAGCCTCTTCAGCCTTGCCGCATTGATCCCCAACGAAGGTTAGAAATGTTGTTGTTTTCACTGTTTATAGTTTTCTTCAATAAAATTGATTTCAATTCGACAGTCTAAAAACTAAAGATTTTATCAAATACTCCAGCTATAAATATATATAATATTTAGTTTGAAGGAACAGTTCCCGGACCAACTGTAGTATCCCTAAACCAAACTTCAGTATAACTACCATTCGCATACTGTTTTGCAATATCTCCTTCAAAAGTCTCTGCTCCTGTACACCAAACCATATTTGTATTAGGGTCCTTTCCATTCGTTTGATTGTAAGCCCCCTGCTTGAAGTAATTAAGTTCTCCTTTGTAAGCAGCTGCCCGTTCAACTCCATCTTGACCTATTGCCCCAAACAGCTTCTTTACTTGCATGGGCATATCAGCTGCTGAAGTATATTCAGAAGACACTAGATTTTTAGTAAAAGTTTTTGTTGGATGTCCACTACTTTTAAACGTGAGATACATAATACCTTCAAAAACATTTACTTCGTAACTGAATTCTTCACCTAACTCAATCCCGTCCATAGGTTCTTTTGGATAAGTATTCTCATTTGATCCTACATAAGAAAAATCATGGCCCCAAATAGGGATAGAATAGTCCCATCTTCCTTTATTGTCACCTTCAGTGTTAATTTCATAATTCCAAAAGACAGATCCTTTTTTATGTCCTGGATACTTTTTATAAAAGATTTTTAACGGTTCATTCTCATGCCCCTCACCGCTATGAATCTGTCCTACAACGGTAGAAAAAGAGGCTGGAACTCGAGCATCACCTGAAGTTGACACATGCATGACTCTACAAGTGCCTGTTAATTTGCCTCCTTCTTCTGGCGTCCATTCTCGCTTTTCGTGTAACTCAGTTCTTGTATTGCTGGAATTTTTCGATGTGATTCCAGAATTTGGTGTTTTATAAACAACCCAACGTCTAGTACCATCTATTACAGTATAGAAAAAATCCTTATGCTCAAAATTTACTAGGTCTTCTACATTTGTCCCATCTCCCATTAACATTTTAAATTTATCCATGGAAGGAATAACCTCACTAGGATAAACAGTTTTCTTACTTAAGTCATCATTCGCTAGGAAATATCCTGCATTCGATATGGCTTCTTCACTAATAGTGATGTTAGCAGATTTAAACCACACTTCTGCGTAATTACCATCTGCATATTGTTTTTGTATATCACCACCATGAGTTTCAGCTCCTGAGCACCAGACCTTATTAACTTTGGGATCCTTTCCATTTGTTTGGTTGTATGAACCTAGTTTAAAAAAGAGACCCTCTCCTGCATATGCATTTTTTCGTTCTACCCCATCTTGACCAATAGGTACAAATAAGTTTTTAACCTGATCAGGCATATCTGATTGCTTTGCATATTCTGAGTTAATCAGATTTTTGGTGAAGGTCTTTGTTTCATGCCCTTCACTCATGAATTTTAAGGACATAATCCCAGACTTAATTTCTATTTCATAGCTCAATTCTTCGCCCAAGGCAATCCCATCTTTAGGTTCAGGCAAAGATGTATTTTTATCAGATCCAATATCAGAAAAATCATATCCCCAAACAGGATAAGAATAGTCCCATCGACCAGAATTATCATCGCCTGCTGTATTAATTTCATAATTCCAGAATACAGAGCCTTTGGTATGACCAGGAAATTTCTTGTAGAATATTTTCAATGGCTCATTTTCATGCCCATCAGCACTATGAATTTGACCTATTACTACAGAATAAGTAGCGGCCACTGTGGCATCACCAGTACTTGCAACATTCATTACTTTCAAAGTAGCATTCAATTTAGCATCCGTCATGGGTGACCATTTTTTCAATTGGGCCAACTCAGTCCTCGTATTATTTGATGTGCCATGGGTATTACCTGCATTTGGAGTCTTAAATACTACCCAATCCGACTTACCATCATTTGCTGTATAAAAAAAATCGTCATGTTCAAAGTCAATGGCTTGTCCCGCGTTAGTACCATCTCCTAAGATTAAATTCCAATGTTGAAAAAATGGAATAACATCACTAGGGGGATTCTTACTTATTAATTTGTTAGTGCTGCCCGATTCTGAATTCTTATTTGTACAACCAGAAACCAAGAATAAAATGATAAGAAGTTTCAGATTATAAAGAGCTATTAATTTAAAATTCTTGATTTCCATAGACTATTTTTTTTGACATCAACATTTGTCTTTGACTAGTATTATTTCATGGCAATTGAAAGATGAGATGCATTTATACTGCTATTAAAAATTTAGACTAATGTTAAGGACTGTACTAACTTCTTAATTCGACCACTAGTTGCAAAACATTACGCACACGTTCTTCCAACAAGTCGTACTTTTGATTTTCTATAATATCTTTTGATATCAACTTAGAGCCCATACCTACGCATGTAGCTCCTGCTTCAAACCATGCTTGTAAGTTTTCTTTTGTAATATCTACACCCCCTGTAGGCATTATCTTAGTCCAAGGTTGAGGAGCTTTTACAGCTTTAATAAATTTAGGTCCATACACACTACCAGGGAATAATTTCACAATCTCACAGCCCATTTCCTCTGCCTTAGTTATTTCAGTTAAAGAACCGCAACCAGGAGACCACAACACCTTTCTTCTATTGCATACGATAGCAATATCCTCTCTAAAAACAGGTGTGACAACAAAATTTGCACCTAATTGCATATATAGAGAAGCTGCTCCAGCATCAGTCACAGAACCTACCCCTAGTATCATACCAGGAAGTTTCTCTAATGCAAACTTATTAAGTTGATCAAAGACTTGATGTGCAAAGTCTCCTCTATTTGTAAATTCTAATAAACGTGAGCCCCCATCATAACATGCTTGAAGTATTTTTTTTGCAATAGTAATATCTCTGTTGAAAAATAAGGGCACGACACCTTGATGCTGCATCGTATTCATCACTTCAATTCTATCGTAATAGGCCATCTAAATTATTTTTATTTATCTACTAACTCTACCACTAGCATCTCCTCTCATAAGTTTTTCTACCTCATCAACTGTAACCAAATTGGCGTCCCCCTTTATGGTGTGTTTTAAACATGAAGCAGCTACAGCAAAGTCTAATGCTTTTTGATCATCCTTTTCATACGTCATAAGGCCATAAATCAAACCCGCCATGAAACTATCTCCGCCACCAACACGATCGACGATGTGTGTAATTTCATATTGAGCAGTTTCATACAATTTATTCCCATCATACAAAACACCGCTCCAACTGTTGTGTGAGGCAGAGATTGAACCTCTTAGTGTAGTTATCACTTTTTTGGCTCTCGGGAACATTTTTTGCAATTGCTGCAGCACTGACAAATACGCTTTCCCCTCAACTTGTCCTCCATGTGTGACATCAACTCCTTCTGGATGTAAACCAAAATGCTTTTCAGCATCTTCTTCATTTCCTAAAATCACATCACAACCTGCGACTAAGGCTGGCATTACTTCGCCTGGTGTTTTGCCATACTTCCATAGTTTTTTTCGGTAATTCAGATCCGTAGACACAGTTACTCCTAAAGCATTAGCTGTTTGAATAGCCTCAAGACAAACGTCAGCCGCACCTTGAGAAATTGCGGGTGTGATGCCTGTCCAATGAAACCAGTCTACCCCTTCAAAAACTACATTCCAATCTATCATTCCTTTTTCAATAGTTGCTATCGCAGAATTAGCTCTGTCATAAACAACTTTGCTTCCTCTACTTACGGCACCAGTCTCCAAGAAATAAATACCTAAGCGTTCTCCTCCTCGTATGATTTTATTGACTCCAACACCTCTTTTCCTAAGCTCCATTAACGCACAGTCTCCTAAGTCATTATTCGGAAGTCTTGATACAAAGTCTACGTCAACTCCATAGTTAGCTAGAGAAACAGCTACATTACTTTCTCCACCACCATAGACGACGTCAAAAGTATTTGCTTGAGAGAATCTTTTGAATCCGGGTGGACTTAATCGCAGCATTATTTCACCAAATGTAACGACCTTCTTCATATTCAATTCTAGTTATACTTTTTGATTTCTATTAGATTCCTAGTGCCTGGCCACCTCCAATTTGAATTGTTTCTGCTGTTATAAATGAGGCATCCTTACTAGCTAAGAAAGAGACAACTCCAGAAACATCATCTGGTTGTCCTAATCTTCCTAACATAATGTTATTTGCCCAAGAAGCAAATACTTCTGGCTTGGTAGATTTAATTCCTATATGAAAGTTGGTATCAATGGTACCTGGAGATACGGCATTGACTCTTATTCCATATTCAGCTAAATCTTTTGCTAATGCTCTAGTTATTGTGTTCACACCGGCTTTAGATGTACCATACATACCTGCACCAGGTCCACCAGCATTCCAAGCTGCATTAGATGTGAAATTTATAATATTTGGATGCTCACCTTTTTTAAGATAAGGTATTGCCGCTCTTGAAGCGAAAAATACAGAGTCCAAGTTCAATGCCATTACATTTCTGTAAAATTCAGTTGTCATTACTTCAAACCTAGACCGACCACCAAGTCCACCTGCGTTATTTACAAGCACATCTATTCTACCGTATTTCTCACCAATTTTGGTGATATTAGAATTTACAGCCTCCTCATCAGTAACATCAAAGCCGCAATATTCTGCTGTAATTCCTTGTGTTGCAAGTTCTTTAATTCTTTCAGCTCCTTTGTCATCTTGTCTTCCATTTAAGACTACAGTATAGCCGTCTTCGCCTAGTCTTTTTGCTACTTCAAAACCGATACCACCTGTTGCTCCAGTTACAA
Source organism: uncultured Saprospiraceae bacterium (assembly GCA_937967615.1). Lineage (GTDB taxonomy): Bacteria > Bacteroidota > Bacteroidia > Chitinophagales > Saprospiraceae > CALCMJ01. The sequence goes on along the minus strand of CALCMJ010000092.1, from coordinate 20,254 downwards.
TAGCTACTCTTCCTTTATTCATAGTTATAATTATTATGTTCTAGTTTTATTATTGTTTCTAATTGCCTTGAGAGATTAATAATTTAAGTTTTTTGTTTAAAAAAATACTTAATCTTCAAAGACGACTTATAAATTTATTTACTAATTAACTTACCAATCATTATTACTTTACTTCTAATCTTTTAATTTCTCCACCGAGTAACAATATTGCTCCTACTCCAAGAGGCACTAATGCTGCACCTAACAAAAATACAAGTGTATAACTATCTTTCGAGATAGCTGGTATCAAATATGTTGTAAATGCCAAAGTTCCTATTGCTGCAGCTGTACCACCTAAACCAGCAAGGGTTCCTACAGACTTATCTGAAAAATAATCAGATGGTAAGGTCTGTATATTTCCAATTGCCATTTGAAAGCCAAACAAAACTAATGCAATTAACAACATTGCTATTGTTGGGTCAGCTGAGTTACTACATAATATCATACCTACAAGCATGAAAACCCCAGAAACAGTTATGATCCATTTACGTGTTTTATTAGTACTCCAACCTGTGCCAATAAGATACTTAGCTAACCAACCACCGAAAATACTTCCAATAGCTGCTCCAACATAAGGTATCCATGCAAAAGCTCCTATCTCCTTAATATTAAATCCAAATTTTTCATTCAAATACAATGGTAACCAAGCTACAAAAAACCACCAAATAGGGTCTAGAAAAAATCTAGATAATAATACTCCCCAAGATTCTTTATACTTCATGAGTTGACCCCATCCTAAACCTACTTCAGATTCAACTTTCTTTTCTTGACCTGAAATAATATATTCCTTCTCTTCATCTGACAATAAGACATTTATCTCTGGTGTACCTCTGTTAAAAAACAACCAAGGTATGATCCATAAAAATCCTATTGCTCCAATTAAAATGAAAGTAGCTTTCCATCCTATCCATGCAAACAGTCCTGCAATTAAAGGCGCAGAAATAATAGCACCCATAGAAGCTCCAGAATTGAATATCCCCTGCGCCAATGCTCTTTCCTTAGTGGGAAACCATTCTGCATTTGCTTTAGTCGCTCCAGGCCAATTCCCCGCTTCACCAATTCCTAGCAAAACTCTTATCACGGTAAAGCTAGTCACTGAACTTGCCACAGCATGCAACATCGCTGCAATAGACCAAGTAACTATAGATGCCACAAAACCTATCTTAGTACCTATGACATCAAACAGTCTTCCTGACAAGCCTTTACTAACCGCATAGGCAATTGTAAAGAAGAATATAATGGATGCGTATACATTTTTTGAATCTTCTCCAAAACCTAAATCCTTTGATATTTCTGGCCACAATATCCCTAAAGCATTCCTATCTATATAATTAATGACAGTAGCCAATGCCACTAATGAAACAATCCACCATCTTAAGCCATTGACTTTCCCTTTCGTCTTTCCCATCTTAAAGTTTTAGCATCTCATGACCCAAAAAGTCTTCTCTAGCAGGACTAAACACATCTATCAACATCCCCGGTTTTGTGCAGACACAGCCATGCATAACTTGTGGCAAAATGTAGAAAGAGTCTCCACCTTTGATCGTTCTTTTATCATCTCCTATTGTCATCTCAAACTCTCCACTTGCTACATAAGTAACTTGCGAATGATAGTGTTTATGCATAATGCCAATGGCACCGGTATCAAATTTTGCTTTGACCAACATGATTTTTCCATCGTAGCCCATGATTTGTCTTGATAATCCAGGAGCTACTTCTTCCCAAGGGGTTTCATCATCGAGAAAGTATGCTTTTGTTGGTTTGATATTTTCGTGTAAACTCATAAGTTATTTTCTCTTTTAGTTTTTTGAATAGCTGCATCCATAATCCATCTAAAGTGTAATTATTTGAATTTACAATATGCTAACTTTAGTCAAATTTTGTTGCGAATTAAAAAGCACCAGGAGCTAATCTCTCCTGATGCAGAGTATGAAAAAACATTTATAACTTTCTAATGATGTACTTCCAAACTATAATATTTCACTTCAGAAAAAGATCCTGACTCTGAAGTTTGAAGATAATTTCCAGCTTTGAAATAGTTTTCGAACACAGACCATTTTTCCACATGCACATCATCAAAAACAATGGCATCTTCTCCAGTGAGTTCAACTTGCAATCTGCCGGCGGAGGCATTAATAGTTATTTGAAAAGAATCGTAACCTACTTCAGTATCAAACCAATGTGAATCATCTGTCCAAGCATCCTTTTTCAAAATATCTAAATCAGAAACATCTAAATCTTTTAGAATCTTTCGTCTTACATTAATCTTTCCATCATCCCAATATATTTTTAATACTGGGGGAGCATTATTATCATCTTCTCCAATTAAATCCCTTTGCTCATCAGTTAACCTGCCATGAATCTGCATAACAATTACACGATCTAAATTATCAGTCTCCCCACTTACCCTGCTTACACGCAGTTGCCCTTTCATTTCGCCGCCTTGAGCAAAAGTCCAATTGGTTTTATTGGAACCTGGAACCATCTGCTCTCTTAACTCAGTTCTTGAGTAGGAAGAGTTAGTAGTAGAACTACCTGGCTCAGTAAAAAAAACTAATGAACTATCTGTAGTATCATTAAACATATAATCTTGAAGAAGCGGATTTGTTGAAAAGTTTAAAATTTCTGGAGGTTCCACTTCCGTGGGATTGCCAATTGGCAATGTCACTTTCCAATTATTTAAATCAATGCCTGACACATTCAGACCTTCTTCTTCTTCTTCTTCCTCTTCTTTCGGATCTTCTTCTAGTGGATTTTTAATTTCTGAGTTACCACATGATACCAAGAATAGAGTCAAAACGAAAATCCAAATATTAGAAGGAATAATTACATTCATTTTAATTCAATGATTTAATAGATTTAAAAATATGATCGTAAGTTCTTTTTAAATCTCTACTTTTTATGTGCAAAAAGTAGAGATTTAAATTGAGCTTATTCTTAATAGATTGTTTATATTCTTATCCTATGATCATACTTTAAGTTAATTAATTAATCGCCGTAATAAGAACGTAATCTGCTCTTATTTCTTCGTCTCCTCCAGTATATCCATAATCTCCGATGGCATCTCCACCAATTCCTCTTATAAATAGAGCAACACTATTATTATCTCCAGAATTAAAAACATATGTGTACGATGTATAATCATCATTGCCTGGATTTTCTTGGACTTCTACAAAAAGATTATTTGCAGAATCTTCCACTTGTGCTACTGTAGAGTAACCCCAATCTTCTTGTGGGAAATCTACAGTCTCTGTATAATACGTTGGAGTATATCCAGAGTTATAACCCGTCCCTGCTAAAACTCTAACTTCAAGCATAGCTGGGAAAGGACCATTTTCTGAAGGCTTAAATGAAGTAACTAACTCAATTGAATAATTTGCATTTGGTTGTACTGCAAATTCCTGATAGACATGATCTGGTTCATTATTATCAAACTTAACAACATTATCCGATCCACCATTTCCTGAACTTGATTCTCCTTGTTCACCAATATTCTTATTTATCCAAGCAGCACAAGAACAATCAGACCCTGAAGATTTTGGAAGTTTATCAAACTCTGCATTGATAACAATTGGGTCTGGCACATCCGGCTCCTCTGGTTCAATGACTGTAACTTCTCTTGTTATAGCATCATTGATACCATTTTTGTCACTTACCATCAAAGTGACAGTATATACACCTGCCCCTGGATAAGTATACGAAGGATTTTCATCAGTAGAAGTATCCCCAGCATTTCCAAGGTCCCAAGAAAAATCGGTAGAACTTGCTGAAGTATTCGTAAACGAAACTGTACGCCAAGCTTCATCAGCTGCCTGCGAATAGCTAAAACCAGCTTTTGGCAAAGTTTCATCTACAATTGAATTTGTATCAGCTATTTCGTAATCGAAATCGCATGAAGCAAAAAAGGCGCACACTATCAACAACATGTAGAAGGGTCCACCAATTTTATATATTAAAGATTTCATAATTTCTTTTTATTTTATTGAAAAAAACAAATATTAATATCCAGGATTTTGAGTCAATGTGCCATTACTTAATCCAATTTCAGCATCTGGAATAGGTAGCAATAAATCATTTGCACTAAATGAATATCCGTTGCTTGAGGCAAAGTCACCTAGTACTGTTTCTGCTACACCAAATCTGATTAAGTCAAAAAGTCTTTGATTTTCAAAAGCTAACTCAGCTCTTCTTTCATCTAATAATTCTGCCTTGGTAACTTCTACTACATTTTCTGTAAATCCAGCTCTTTCTCTAACTGCTTTAAAGGAAGTCGTAGCTGCAATGTCAGAGGTAGTTGGATTTGATCCTAAGATTGCCTCTACATGCATTAGTAATACATCAGCATATCTCAATACAATCCAATCGTTACCGGCCAAAGTAGGATCTCCTGAAGTAGCAGGAATACCTAAATCTTCATCACCATTTGGTAAATATTTGACTACTTGATTTTGGATTGTTTGCAGTGCATCTTGTCTATATGAAAATGCTGTTCTATTCCCACCATTTTCATCCAAGAATGCAACAACTTCATTCGTACAATAATTTACTCCAGATGTTCTTCCTACCGCGTTTAACCATTCTGCAGAAAAATTTTGCGAATCATTAAAGTCATCAGGAACATAACCTATTGCAAATATGACTTCACTATTAGATTCATTATAAAACACATCTTTAAAGTCCGTCTCAAGTGAATATGAACCAGAGTTTACTATACTTTCACACAGCGCTCTAGCGTCTCCATAATTGCCTAAAGTCAATTGGACCTTTGCTAATAATGCTTGTGCTGCTGGCTTTGAAGCTCTTGTTCTATGATTTTCATTTAAATTTTCAACTGCAGTCTTTAAATCACTAACAATTAAATTGTAAACTTCACTTTTGCTAACTCTTGTAAATTGCTTATCTGTGTCCAAAGGCCCTATAACAGCATCGATTAAAGGAACATCTCCGAAAAGTCTAACGAGCTGAAAGTAAGCATAGGCTCTAACAAATTTTGCCTCACCTTCAAATTGGGCAGCTTCGCTTCCTGAAACAACTCCCAAATTTTCTAGAACAGTATTGGCTCTAAAAATAGTATTGTAAAAACTTCTGTAATAATCTATTACAATACCATTATTGGCTTCTATTGAAAAACTTTCAAATTGAGCTGCTTCTCCTTCACTTGACTTTGTCCTCGTATTATCACTTCGCATTTCCGTTAAATAAAATTCAACTTGGATGGAATGATTATCATTCGTTGATGTAGAATTTACACCTTGTATGCCATCATACATATTAATGACACCAGATTCCAATTGATCCGCAGTTGTAAAATAACCTGAAGCACTTATTGCAGCAGTTGGCGTTGGGCTCAAATAATCTTCCCCACAAGAGGTCAAAATGAGTGCAACAAAAATTAATACTATATATATATGTTTCATTATTTACTTTTTTAAATTTTACTTCATGATTAAAACTCGAGATTTACTCCAAATGAGATAACTTTTTGAATTGGCGAGCCAGCTCTTTGGTATCCCCAAGTCGTTGCACTTGTGTTATTTATTGATTCTGGGTTAAAACCAGTATATCCCTCTGCCGTGTTGTAAAGTAAATTTTGACCTGACACATAAATTCTTCCTGATGAGAAAGCTTTAGATTTAGTCAAAAGATTTGAACTAAGATCATACCCTAATGTAATATTCCTTAATGCAATATATGAGGCATCCTGAACAATAGAATTCGTAAATATCTTCTGCTTAATAAATCCTTGGTTAGGTGTTGTGGCAGGGTCATAATCTTGAGAGCTATTAAAATGATTGAACAAATACTGATCTCCCATATTTCTGACCTCAGCACCATGTGATCCCTGGAACATGAAGCCCAAATCAAATCCTTTGAACCCAAAAACGTTTCCAAAACTCCAAACCAAATCAGGATATGGATTGCCTAATATAGTTCTGTCATCATCATCAATGAGACCATCGCCATTCAAATCCTTCACATAAACATCTTGTGCCTGCCCTCCTACCGGATGAAATGAATTTGATAAGTTCTTTGGATCTATTTCACTATCTACAACCCAACCATAGAAAGACGAAATAGGATGTCCTTCTTGATTTATCCAAAGTGCTGCTCTTTTAGTATCTACATTTAAGGTCTGGCCATTGGATTCAGCAAAATCAATCAAAGTGTTTTCATTCCTGGATGCGATAAAAGTTGAAGTCCATGTAAAATCCGATCCTCTATAATTATTAGTCCTCAACTCCAATTCATAACCCTTATTTTCTACCTCACCTAAATTAACCAATGCCTCCGTAAATCCAGTAGTAGAAGAAATTGGGTTGTAAAGCAATAATTGATCACTATTTCTGACATAATAATCTACAGATCCTGATATGAGGTTATTAAACAAGCCAAAATCTATACCTGGGTTTATCTCTCTTGATCTTTCCCATTGCAAACCTGGATTAGCAATGTTTAATGCATTAAACCCAGCAGTCACAGTTCCATTAACAACTGCAGTACTTGTCCCAAGTAATGCATCGTAAGGATAGTTATCAATTAAATCATTTCCTGTATCAATTCTATTGTTTCCAGTAAAACCGTAACTAGCTCTCACTTTCAAATAGTCAAAGATGCCATTACTAAAAAAGTCCTCTTCACTGACTACCCATCCAGCTGAAACCGCCGGAAAGAAGCCATATTTATTATCCGGACCAAAGACAGAACTACCATCTCTTCTGAAACTTACTGAAGCTAGGTATTTGTAATCATAAGCATAGTTTAGTCGTCCGAAGGTAGATAAGAAACTGTTTTCATATTGAGAAGACCCAAAAGCAGATATTGCAGTTGCAGCAGATATTGTTTTTAACAAATCAGAAGAGTATCCTGTACCCCTAATATTGCTTTCCTTAGTACTATATTTTTCTGTTGACATACCAAGTACTGCATTAAATTCTTGAACGCCAATTTCCTTATCATAAGTGAAAAAGTTTTCAAATACTATGTGTGATCTATTTTGATTTGCAATATCCAACTGGGCACGAGAAGCACCTCTTCTGTCAGCCTCCACACCCTGCCAACGATCTTGTTCCGTATTTTGAAAATCTCCAGAAAAGACAGTTCGAAACTTAAGACCGTCCATAATTTTGTACTGCAGATAAGTACTACCAAACACTTTTATTTTATAATCATTTCTATCTCTTTCTAAGACTTTTGCTGCTGGATTTGTGTTAGAAGTATTACTAATATTTACCGTGCTACCATCGCCAAAAAAATCATAGTTATCAAAATGTCTTTGTAGAGCGTAGTCACCCACCTTTACATTTGGATACGTATTAGTATCCACATATTTGATCGTATTTTGATCATGGTATACTGGCAACCAAGGAGTTTGTCTTAATATATCATGTGTAGACCCATCAAATCTTCTTCTATCTGAATAAGATGGTGCAACGGATATACCATAAGAAAGCTTATCATTAATTTCTGTTTTTAACTTTAGATTTACTGCATACTTTTTAAAGTCATCAGTTAACAATACACCCTCATCATGCAGATAACTAAAAGTGGTACTGAACTTGGTTCGTTCACTACCACCTCGTGCACTTATAGAATGGCTCATAATACTCCCTCCATCAAAAATTTCATCTTGCCAGTCCCTATCAATGCCAATGGCTTGTTTGTATTGTGTTCTAGGTGACAGTTCTCCATTTGCAGCCATTTCTGCCGCTGCAGTTTCCGCAATAGAAAAATAGTAGGCATCACTAGTAAGTGCTTCTTTTACACCGTAATAACCGTTATATGAAAATTTTGTTTTTCCCGACTTACCATCTTTGGTTGTAATTAAAATAACACCATTACCTCCCCTCGAACCATAAATAGCAGAAGATGCAGCATCTTTTAATACTTCAAAAGACTCTACGTCATTCATATCTAATGAACCTAAAAAGTCGTTATCTACTATCAAACCGTCTACAACAATCAAAGGATCAGAACTGGCCACCATTGATCCTGTTCCCCGTATTCTTATCGTAGGTGCAGAACCTGCTTCTCCCTCTGTGGCAGCAATATTTACACCTGACACCTGTCCAACAAGGGCGTCGTCCACCCTTGACACCGGAAGTTGATCAAGTTTATCATTGGTAACTTTAGAAATTGCCCCAGTTAAATGAGATTTTTTTGATGTTCCGTAACCAATAACTACTATCTCATCTAAGGTTTGATTGTCGGTCATCATAGTCATGGAAATATTAGGATCATTTCCTACTACTACTTCTGAAGTGTTATATCCAATATAACTGAATTCTAGAGTTTCACCGGGACTTGCTTGAATTGAATAATTCCCATCAATATCTGTAATTGTTCCGCGATTGGTATCTTTAACTAATACATTTACCCCAATCAGTGGTTCGCCTTCTGCACCAACAAGAGTTCCTGATACTGTCTGTGCATTTAAACTCGAAAATGCACCAATACATAAGATGAACGATGCAAAAAACATAGACTTTATTTTCTTTGAGCCTATGAAAATTGATTTACTTAACCATTTTTTTTTCATTAGTTTTTTCATAATCTGGTTACCTTTTAAAGGTTGTTAATTATAGCAAGAATCATTGTAGGTCTATGTGTATGTTCTTACTACTTTTCAAAATGACTTTGAGTAAGCATAATGCTTACTCCATTTGGATTTATAAGATTGCTTAATTTAATTTTTCATTTTTTTTATTAAAATCTAAAACATCCGCTAAATGGACAGCCATTGCCAAAGAAGCTTCTTCAGGCTTTTGCTTGATAATACAATCTAGAATCAACCTGTGCTCCTGAATGGTTTTCATATTGTTATTTTCATCACAAACTTTAAGGCTTATAAAGTTTTTAATTATATCTGGTGTGATGATCATCATTAGTGATTTCAATACTTTGTTCTTGCTGGCCTCAGCTATTTTAATATGGAATAAAAGATCTTCTTCTACAGCTACATTGCCTCCTTTGAGTGCTTTCTCATAGGCATTCAATGCATTTGTTAAAATTATTATATCGTCAGGAGTTCTTTTTTCTGCAGCAAGACGCGCTGCATTAGTCTCTAAGATTACTCTAGTTTCTACAAGGGATGTAAAATCATGTGCATCAATTTGCAATACATCAGTGATCAGGCCTTCAAGTGCTACTATACCTATTCCTGATACAAAGGTGCCACTCTGAGGAACTGTCTTCAGTATTCCATAAAACTCTAGTTTACTCAGAGCATCTCTAACTTGTCCTCTGCTCACTCCTAAATGTTCAGCTAATTTTCTTTCAGGGGGTAGTTTTTCTCCTGGAGGGATCTGACCTGAACTGATAAGAGTCCTTATTTGCTTGATAATAATATCAACCGGATTCTCTAGGGATATCTTGCGCAGATGATCTAACATTTACAAATAGCTTTATTTGGTCAACCAATTATTGGTCAACCAAATGTATCTAAAAAATTTATAATGACAAAATTTATATTGCAAAATGCGTGGGTTATCCATCAAATCTCTTTATTGATAGCGTCTATTCGTAAAATTTAAGAGGATAGATTCTAGAATTTCTACTGCCTAAAGCACCATATAATTTAGATTAAAACAAGTATTGGGGTGCCTGTTAAGAATTGTAGCGGACGTAAAAATCAGGATTTAGGAACATAACGATAACAGGCAATACCTTACATGACCTAATTATCAGGAAGCAATGTCTCTATATGAATCCTTGGTTTTTTAAGGGTCGGCAAATTTTGGTTTACTTACTAATTCGAATTTTTTGCTTTCGATTTAGTTAATCATTTGTTATATCAGAATCGCAACCCATAACAGCTAACTTGTATTTTGATCCTCTTTTTAAATAAAGCATTGCACTTGATGTATCTTTTTTAACACCATTAATTTCATATGACAATTCATAAGAAACGTCAGTCATACCATCTAAACCAATATCAACAATTTTACCTACTTTGATATTAGATATTATTGTACCCTTCGGATAACCATCACAGGTTCCACTTGGGAGTTTTGTTGATAAGTCATTAATTATTTGTTCTTCAAACGTCATGCCTGAAGAACAACTAATAAAATAAAATGTAGACGTAAATAAAATGATGAAATAATTTTTCATATAAATTTATTTCTATTTGACAAGATCCTTTATTTTAGAAACAGAACAAAAATCATATTTCGAATAAGTTTTTCTTAAGGTCAAATTAAGATTATAGTAAGATGTGTCACACAAGATAAGCAAAGAGTTATGCATTCTTCTTTTTTGCAAATTTTTCTATCTCCTATTCCACAAGTCATTTCCAAGATAAAGTCTTTTTGTTAGTAATTCTTCATAGATACTATCCACATTATCCCCATTCAAGAAAATCAAATAGCCATTTTTAGATTTTGGAAACCATATTGCTAATGTACTTACTCCAGGGTCTTTTCCGGAATGTAATAAAGCAAATTCATCATTACTAAAATCTGTTAGGATTTCCCAGCCCAATCCAAAATAATTATTTTCTTTTAGTACTACTTGTTGCTTTATCATTTCTTGATAAAGATCTTTTGAAAGTTCAGCGCCATTGATTACATAAGCTAAAAATTTTCCATAATCCTCAACAGTAGTTAAGAGATTTCCTGCAGCGTTTGCTTCATAGTATTTTATCGTTTCTAACTTTTCTCCTTTTTCATCAAAGTTTTGGGCATATCTATTTTCATCCATTTGCGCATCCCACCAAAATCGAGTATCTGACATTTCAAGCGGGTCAAATAAAAATTCTTTTGCTAGCTCTTCAATGCTTTTACCCAATTTGTTTTCTATGGCTTTCCTTAAATATTCAAAGCCTTCACCAGAATATTGATATTTTGTTCCTGGGTCAAATTGAAATGTCAATGTATTTGAATCAGTTAGATAGCGCCAATTTGGAAAGCCCGTTTGGTGGGTTAAAACGATTGTTGGTGTCAACTTCTTATATCGCTTATCGTTTTTAATTTCAGGGTCAATCCAATATCTATATAAGGGTTCGTCTAAACTCAGTAAACCCTTGTCTATTAGTTTTAATGCGGTTAAGGCAACAATGGGTTTTGTTAATGATGCTACTTTGAAAATGGTGTTATATGGTGCTGTTTTATGTTGGTCTAAAGTTCCATAAACTTCAACTTTAGTCAACTCACCATTTTCGATTATTCCAATGCCTAATGCTGGAACATTGTTCTCTTTTAGTAAATTTTCAATACTACTTTTGGGGGCTTCAAAAATTGGATCTTGATGGTCGTAACTCAAAACTTCGCTTAATGTCCAAGTTTTATTATTCAAAATCCAAACGTTTGTGAATTTTGCTGTACTTGTCCATAGATCATCTTTTCCATTTTCTCTTAAATAAAAATGATGAATGCCTTTCTGGATAGCACCATACAATACACCATTATTATGGAGTGGAAATACTTCCAAACTATTTGTGTCTACCTTGCGTATTGGTTTTCTTTCTGAATTATTACAGATGTATTTGCGAATATTCTCAAAGAAGGCATTTCTATCTTGGAATCCACTTTGATCGTGATAAAACTTCAAATCATCGGCTATGCGACTCTGTAAATAATCCATATCACACTTATTAAACCCACGGTCAAAGAAAATACTGTCTAGCTTCTTGAACTCGATAAATAAGTCTGAATTTCTATCTGCTTGTGCAAGACTATTACACATACATAAGGCAAGGAAAATCAGGCTAAATAAAATCTGTTTCATCATTAACACTGTTTATTCAAAGATGAGGCTATTGACGATCTTTATCATAAAACCTGGGCGCCAATAACCTGACAATGCCCTGCCAATGGTATAAAAAGCTATATTAAACTGAAATTCAATTTGTAATGCAATTTTTGAGTTTTGTCAATTTCAGCAGCATTTCTAAGGATAATAAATATGTTTATTAAAATAGTTGGAAACAAAGAAACTAAAGCTAAATCCAATTTATTCCCCAAAAATAAATCATCTACGAAAATTGCGACAAGAAAGAAGACAACTAGTGAAAATATGGTCCAAAGGATTTGAATAGATATTATTTGTTTGGCTATTGGGTTAAACTGTTTTTTAGCAAACATTATAATAAGTGGAATTGCAATGTTTGCTAAAGGAATAAGAACAAAAGGTAAAGATGAAAGATTTATCATTTTAACTAAACTATATTTTAGTTCAAGTGCTGTATCCCTACTTTCTATTAATTCATTTTCATCTATATCCAAAGCTTTTGCAAGTGCCTTAAGTGTATGTCCTTTGGGTTTATTCCCCGATTCAATACGCTGTATCGTCCTTACAGAAATACCTGATTTATCAGAAAGTTCTTCCTGAGTCAAGTTAAGTTTTTCACGATTTATTTTCAGATTTGACATTCTTGTTTGGTCTTTTAATGTTGCTTAACAATCGAAATAATCACATGCATACTAAAACTGCATAATATGTGTATAATATACAGTTTAATTAAAAATCATCATGTTCTAAGCAGCTACAAAATAACTATCAAGCTAAAACAAAAAGATACCACATATTTTAAACCCTTTCATTACACATAATGACAATTTCTTTTCTATTTTAATACATGATTTCTAAACACTTGACTATGCAAAATGTTTACTCTACCATATTCTTATTTTTCTTCATCACAGGCCTATTCGCCCAAGAATATTCCTCTCTTGAAGATATCTACGCTGCAAAAGAAGAATTCAATAAACAGAGATCTATAGACCTTCGAACTGACTGGCCAAATACTCAGGCAAATTTAAAAGCAGATATACAATTTCATCAAAATCTCGTCAAGCAATTAAACGCTCTGAATAGGGATAATTTTACAGCCGAAGAACAGATCAACTACGACTTTATTAAACTAGTCTTAGAAGACAAATTATATCTTGACCAAAATGGTGCACACTACATGCCATTGACTTCTGAAGGTGGTTTCATTACAGGTATCTACTATAATTTCAGTGGCAAACAACTTTCTAGCGAAACCAAAAAAGAAAATTACTTCAAAAAATTAGAATCACTCCCTGCTTATATTCAAAGTAAACAGACATTGCTCAAAGAAGGCCTTGAAAAGAATATTACAGTCCCTAAAATAATTGCAGAAAAAGCACTTAGCTTATTTCAAGGACACCTTTCTAGCTCTCCTGAGAATTCATTTATTCTTGGCCCATTAAAAACAATGAAAGAGCAAGACTTAGAATTCTCTCAGCGATGCTTGAAAATTCTAACATCGCAGGTCTATCCTGCAATTAAAGATTTTAATACGTTCCTTACGAATGAATACATTCCTAGAACCAGAACAGAAATTGGTGTGCGAAACAATGTTGGCGGAAAAGAATTCTATGAGCAACGCGTACGATATTTTACTACCCTAGATATGAGTCCAGAAGAAGTTTTTGAAACGGGTCAAAAAGAAGTTGCAAGAATAAGAGCAGAAATGGAAAGCATCATCAAGGAATTAGAATTTGAAGGTAGCTTTGCTGACTTCTTAAAGTTCTTACGCACAGATCCTCAGTTTTACCCCAAAACAGCAGAAGAACTATTAAGACATGCTGCATGGATTTCCAAAAAAGCAGAAGAGATCCTACCACAATATTTTGGGAAATTACCAAGAAATCCATTCACCGTAAACCCTGTACCTAAAAGTATTGAGGCAAATTATACAGGAGGCAGATATTCTCCTGGCTCCTATGAAAACCACCGCGCAGGACAATATTGGGTAAACACATACAATTTACCTAGCAGAAAAAACTATTTACTTCCAGCACTCACTTTACATGAAGCTGTGCCGGGACATCATTTACAAGGATCTCTCGCACAAGAATTAGAAAATGTACCTGCACTCAGAAATAGTACATACTTAAGTGCATTTGGAGAAGGATGGGCACTCTATTGTGAATATCTTGGAAACGAAGCAGGCATTTACGTCACTCCTTACGAACACTTTGGAAGACTTTCTTATGAAATGTGGAGAGCCTGCAGACTCGTTGTGGACCCAGGCATGCATTACATGGGATGGGACAGAAAAAAAGCTTTAGACTTTATGGCATCAAACACCGCTCTTTCTCTACATGAGGTAAACACGGAAATTGATAGATACATTGGTTGGCCAGGACAAGCTGTCTCTTATAAGATAGGAGAGCTCAAAATTCGTGAACTCAGAAAGCGTGCTGAAAATAAATTGTCAGATGCATTTGATATTAGAGAATTCCATGATCTTGTTTTAGCATACGGAAGTATTCCATTAAATACCCTAGATAACATTGTAGAAAACTATATTGCAGTCAAATTAAAAGGATTGAATGAGAAAAATTAGAATGGGAATGATTGGCGGTGGCAGAGGTGCTTTTATAGGCGGAGTACATAGAATGGCTGCTGCCTTAGATGGACAAATAGAACTCGTCTGTGGTGCCTTCAGCAGTGATCCAGAAAAATCAAAACTGTCTGGTAAAGATCTCTTCTTAGATGAAAACCGTGTCTATGCAAATTATGAAGAGATGATCTTAAAAGAGAAAGCACTCCCTGCAAGCGAACGCATGGACTTTGTCGCTATAGTGACTCCTAATCATATGCATTATGGTCCCGCAAAAATGGCATTGGATAATGGTTTCCACGTGGTCTCTGATAAGCCGCTCTGTTTTGATATGGTAGAAGCTGAAGATCTAGAGAAAACGGTATTGGACACAGGACTTATTTTTGCCTTGACGCATAACTACACTGGGTATCCCATGGTTAAAGAGGCTAAGTCTATTGTATCCAAAGGTGATCTAGGAGTAATAAAAAAAGTGGTTGTAGAGTATCCACAGGGCTGGTTATCTACTCTCGTAGAAGCGACAAACAATAAGCAAGCATCTTGGAGAACAGATCCCACTAAATCTGGAATTGCTGGCGCAATGGGTGACATTGGAACCCATGCAGAAAATCTTGCAGAATATATTACAGGTCTAAAAATTACAGAGTTATGCGCAGATATAAGCACACTTGTAGAAGGACGATTATTAGATGATGATGGCAATGTGCTTCTCCGTTTTGATAACGGGGCAAAAGGAATTTTATATGCAAGTCAAATTTCTGCAGGTGAAGAAAACAATCTTCGCATCAAAGTCTATGGAGAATTAGGCGGAATCGAATGGGCTCAAATGCAACCAAATGATCTTATCTTAAGAATGACTGAAAAACCGATGCAAATACTACGAACAGGTGTAGGTGAGTTATCTGATGCCTCAAAAGCGGCCACAAGAATTCCTGCGGGTCATCCTGAAGGATATTTAGAAGCCTTCGCAAACATTTATAAAAATGTAGCAAAGTGTATACAAACGCGCATCCAAGGAAAAAACCCTAAACCTGAAGACAATGATTTCCCGAGTATTCAAGATGGGGTAAGAGGGATGAAATTTATTTACAAAGTAATTGAAAGTGGGAAGAGTGACAAAAAGTGGATTCAGTTATAATTAATATAATTCTCAGCTAGAATCATTATAGGATGGATAGAAAATCACGAATAATACTGACCTGGGTAATTATCTGCCTTATGCTAGGTTTTGCCTCTGGAATGAGTAGTAACCATGCAATCACAAATTGGTATGCTGACCTTAACAAACCCTTCTTCAGTCCACCTAATTGGATATTTGGCCCTGTATGGTCATTACTGTATATTCTCATGGGAGTAGCTGTTGGCAGGGTGCAGGGAATTGGCTTAGACAATCTACTAGCCAAAAAAGGTGTAGGTTTTTTTATTATGCAATTCATTATGAATCTTATTTGGACGCCAGTATTCTTTGCCCTTAAGCAACCCATGTTAGCTTTGGGTATTATTATCGTTCTCTGGATAATGATTTTTATGACAATACGAGCCTTCAGACAGGTTGACAAAACTTCAGCACTTTTGATGTATCCGTATCTTATGTGGGTCAGTTTCGCAACAGCATTAAATGGAGCAATCGTTATGCTGAACTAATAGCATCTTAAATGAATAAGACTAAAGGCGACATACAAACTAAAAAAGACATAGTATTTCTTGTAGACAATTTCTATGATACTATTAAGGACGACGATTTAATAGCAGATATTTTCAATAAACATATGGATCTTTCATTTGAAGATCACCTCCCCGTCATGTATAGTTTTTGGCAATCAGTCTTACTTGGTACATCCTCCTATAAAGGGAATGTCATGCTAGCGCACATCAAACTCAATAAAAAAGTGCCTTTAAAAGAAAGTCATTTTAATAGATGGGTTGAACTATGGAACTCAGCTATTGATAATTCATTTGAGGGTGAAATTGCAGAGGAAGCAAAAAAGCGCGCCCATGTCATGAAAGAACTTATGCTCTTCAAAATAAAACAGAGCGATGAAAAAGGATTTATTCAATAAGAATAAAGCATATACTTTTGACTATAAATATTTTGGCTTCTTCCTGTGTTTTGTGATTTGCTCATAATTATATGCTATCTCTAACAAGAGCGGTTCGCTATATGCTCTTCCAAAAAAAGATATCCCTACAGGTAACTCCCCTACAAATCCTACTGGCACTGTTATATTAGGATAACCCGCTTGGGCCGCAGGAGATGAACTTCCCCCTTTAAACGTATCCCCATTTTCCAAATCCGTGTCCCAGGCTGGGCTTCCAGTAGGAGCAACGATGGCATGTAAATTATGTTCGTTCATCACTTTATCAATTCCATTTTTCCGTACCCCCTGGATCATTTTTATCATCGCTTGACGATACTCATCAGACTTAGTATCACCTTTTTCTTGCGCCATCTCAAGATATTCTTGTCCAAAGTATTTTAGCTCCTCAGGATTAGTTTTATTAAACTCTATCAGATCTTCTAAAGATTTTATTTTAGCCTCTGGACCTAAGGATTGAAAGTATGCATTCAATCCTTCCTTGTATTCGTACAACATAACTTGAAAAGATGCATCTCCAATGTCTTCTGTGATTTTATCCAATTCAATAATAGTGGCGCCAGCGGCCTTCATGTCTTCAACTGCCTTATGCACTAGTGCATCCACATCTGCATCAAATTCCATTGACCCCTTCCAAAGACCTATACGTTTATCGCTAAAGCTATTCTTATTTAAAAACTGTGTATAATCTCTATAACTTACTGGAAAAGTTCCTGCGCCCTTTGTTCCAACGTTATTTTTTTCGACCATTGCATTCAGACAAATTGCTGCGTCCATCACCGTCCTTGCCATAGGTCCCACTACATCTTGTGTTTTAGAAATGGGAATAACTCCCTCTGTAGGAACAATGCTCAATGACGGCTTAATACCCACTAAGCCATTTGTCTGCGATGGACAAACAATAGAACCATTTGTTTCTGTTCCAATGGCAACCATACACAAATTAGCAGCCACTGCTACTGCAGATCCTGCGCTAGAACCACAGGTGTTCTTTTTCAAAACATAAGGGTTTTTACTTAGACCACCCAAGCCACTCCAACCACTGGAAGACTTCTGCCCTCTGAAATTTGCCCATTCACTTAAATTTGCCTTCCCTAAGATTATAGCTCCAGCATCTTTTAAGTTTTTTACTACGGGACTATCCTCTAACGGAATTGATCCCTCTAATGCCAATGATCCAGCAGTGGTAGGCATGTTTCCCGTATTGATATTATCTTTTAATATTACAGGAACTCCATACATTAGACCCTTATCTTCACCCGCTTTTCTTGCATTGTCAATGGCAAGAGCTTCTGACATCGCATAGGGGTTTACGTAAATTATTGAATTCAATGTAGGCCCAGTCTTATCTATTTTTTCTATTCTGTCCAAATAATATGCGACAACTTGCTGCGTATTCAGTTCCCCTGAAGCATAACTTTTTTGGAGTTCCATAATACTGACCTCCTCTAGATCAATTCCCTCAATAGACACGTTTTCAACAGCTGCTGCATTTGTTTTTGTCTTTGATTCAATCTTACAAGAGATGAATTGCAAATAACTAATTGCAATGAATAGAAGACTTAAGTTTTTGATATGTTTCATTCTATAATTTTACTAATTAGTAATTCCTCTAGATTTGTCTACCCAAGAATCCCAAACATTAAACATGCGCATTGAAAATTCAATTTTATGTTTGTCTATCATATTTTGCACCCCTGCTCTGTCATGTCTAGGTAAATTATAATCTCCATTTGCAAATCCCAAAACCATTGCAGCGACAATTGCAGTATTCTTTTTTAATGACACTAAATCTACCTTATCATAGGTATCTGATGCGGCGTGATAATTTGGACCATACATAGCAGGCTTATGATTGGCTACAAGATTTGGTACTCCCTGAAGCATAAAATCAAAGTTATCTGTACCAATGATTGGATTGTTGATATTTAAATAATTACTTAAAGTATCCACTGGACTAAGGAGTTCATCAAGTATAGGAATTAATTCATCCCTGCCGTTTGTAAAAAACCCAATGATGGGACCACTCCCAATATCTACAGACAATGCGAGTTTGTGTTTATCCAGCGATTTTTCATATTCTTTAGTATATGCAAGCGAACCAAAATACCCCTGCTCCTCACCATTCCATAATGCAAAACGTATTGTACGCTTAGGCACAATACCAGATTTTTTCATTTGTCTTGCAATATCAATCATCATACTCACATTACATCCATTATCATTTGCACCAGTTCCTAATGCCCAAGAATCCAAGTGCGCTCCTATGACCAAGACTTCTTCAGGAAATTCACTCCCAGTAATCTCTGCAATGACATTATGCGAAGTAAATTCTTGACCTACACGCGCACGTAGTTTTACGACAAATTCTAAATCCTGGCCTTTCCTGAGAGTTCTTAAACATCGCTTGGCGTCCTCACGAGCCATTACAAATTGCGGCATAGGAACTTCAACACCTTTTGAAGTGATAAATCTGTACAATAAGCCATTGGGCCTAGTGGACATAAAGACGATTCCTTTAGCCTCATATTTTTCAGCTAACATTTCCACTTTTGCCGCTTGGGTATATTCTGCAAAAAGGCCATTGATATCAAAACATATATCTGTTTCTACTAAAACAAAATTGCTCTTGACTTTAGCTTGATTATTTTGAAAATCTTCTTCTGTTCCAAAACCTATATCAACAAAAGTCCCTTTGTATGCTCCGGGTGCTGTTTGGTACTTTGCAACAAGTAAAGGTTCAAAATCTAATCCCCCAGATACTTTTCCTTTGCACGCTTCAGGCAACCAAAGCACTGGCATCTCAAAAGCTTGTTTCCACACCTTAACACCTGCCTCCTCAAATTTTCTAAATCCCCATTCAACAGACGCTTCATTTGATGCAGAACCTGTAACCCGTCCACCTATTTCATCGCAAAGTTCCTGAAGGTCTTCCTCTAAAGGAGTTTCTGCAAGCATTGCTTTAATCAAATTGTTGACATCGCTTCCACTCTGCGCTGTAAGAAGCGCGCTGGCAAAAAATACGACTACGAAGGATATAATGATATTTCTCATGTTAGTAAATATAAGCAATGAGAAAAGAAATAATGAATGAAAACTATGAATTGATTTAATGCCCCTTCGCTCTAGTCCTTTTTCCTAAGATTCGCATAGTCCTTAGCAAAATAACTGATGATTGCTGTAGCACCTGCTCTACGTATACTCAGTAAAGTCTCCGGCATAGCCTTATCAAATTCCAACCAGCCGTTTTTACATGCTGCATATAACATGGCACATTCTCCACTTACATGATAAGCAGCAATTGGTAAATCTGAATTTTCTCGGAGCAGGTGAATGACATCAAGGTAATTGAGTGCGGGTTTAACCATTAAAAAATCAGCACCTTCTGCAGTATCCAAAGCGGCTTCAATCAAGGCCTCTCTTTTGTTCGCAGGATCCATTTGATAAGTCTTTTTATCCCCTTCCTTCGGAGCAGAATCTAGCGCATCTCGAAAAGGGCCATAAAAGGCACTGGCATATTTTGCAGTGTAAGACATGATACCTACTTCTTCAAATCCAGAACTATCCAATGCTTCTCTTATACTTTGAACTCTTCCGTCCATCATATCAGAAGGCCCAATTAAATCAAATCCTGCTTTAGCTTGAGCAACTGCCATTTTACATAATATTGGAATACTTGCATCATTTACAATTTCTCCATTGACTACTAATCCATCATGGCCATCAGAACTGTAAGGATCCATAGCCACATCGCTGATTAAACAGGTATTTGGAAATTGAGCTTTAATGGTTGTTGCGGCTTTTAAAT